>DATJGA010000304.1:0-14505 GCA_035495395.1 Mycobacteriales bacterium
GCGGGAGCCTCCGTCGTGCGGAGGGAGACCACGTCGGCGGGGACGCCGACGCTGTCGGTGAAGTACGCGACGGCCTTCGCCGTGAGCTCGTCGGCGTTCTCCTGGAAGCCGTACGGCGTGTCCAGCACCGTGACCCGGCCGGCGTCCCGGACGAGCGACTTGTGCAGCTCGACCATCGTCGGGCTCGTCTCGCCCGAGCCCATCAGCACGATCACAGTGCCATCTTCGCCCACGGCGTCCAGGTGGTTCGCCTCAGAAGCCGAAGAACTGCGAGCTGCTCGCGTCGCTCGTGACCGCGATGAGCACCCGGACCAGCCCCAGGACGAGGCCGAGACCGCTGAGGAGGGTCGCGGCGCGCACGACGTGACCGACCCAGGCGCCGTCGCTGGGGACGAGCTGGTCGAGCGCCTTGCGCACGAGGTAGAGGGGGATCACGAAGAACAGCGCCGACAGCAGGGTCGAGGCGACGGCGAAGTGCTTGTAGGCGTTGTCCACGCCCCCGTCGTCGCCGATGCGGGTCCCGGGGAGGATGCCCGCCGTGTACCCGCGCGCGGTCAGCACGCCGGTGGTGAGCAGCAGGACGGCCGTCAGCACCAGCGCGGTCAGCCCCAGGGTCGCGGGGTGCGACCACGTGAGGTCGCCCTCCTCCTCGGCGGCCAGGAGCTCGGGCTCGGTGGGCTGGGGCGCGAGGGGTTCGGTCACGGGGAGCACCCTAGGGCCTCGCAACTAGGGTTGGGGGATGACGCAGATGCTCTCCCTCACGGAGGCGGCGGCCCGCATGGGAGTGGGTGTCGCGGGGGTCAAGGCGCTGGTCAAGGACCACAAGCTGCTCGCGCTGCGCACCGACGAGGGCGTGCAGGTCCCTGCCGACGCGCTCGACGGCGAGGTGCCGGTCAAGCACCTGGGCGGCGTGCTGACCCTGTTGCACGACGCCGGGTACACGCCCGAGGAGGCGTACGCGTGGCTGACCACGCCCGACGACACCCTGCCCGGCACCCCGCTGCAGGCGCTGCACGAGAACCGCGCGACCGAGGTCAAGCGCAGGGCGCAGGCGCTGGCGTTCTGATGCTCCTCACGGTCAACGGCGCGGCGCGCGAGGTCGCCGACGGCACGACGCTGGTGCAGCTCGTCGAGCAGCTGGGCCTGCACGTCGGCTCCGTCGTCGTGGAGCACAACGGGACGGCGCTGCTGCGGTCGGAGGTCGTCGGCGCCGCGCTCGCGGACGGCGACGTGCTCGAGCTGGTGCGGGCGGTGGCCGGTGGCTGACCGGCGCTCCCGGCTGGCCGACGCCCGGCTGTACCTGTGCACCCCGGACCGGCCGGACCTGGCCGGCTTCCTCGAGGCGGTGCTGAGCGGCGGCGTCGACGTCGTGCAGCTGCGCGAGAAGGGCATCGAGGCGCGCCGCGAGCTCGAGGTGCTGGAGACCGTGCGCGAGGTCGCGGAGCGGCACGGGGCGCTCTGGTCGGTCAACGACCGGGCCGACGTCGCGCTGGCCAGCGGTGCGGACGTGCTGCACCTGGGGCAGGACGACCTGCCGGTGCCGCTCGCCCGTCGGGTCGTCGGCGACGACGTCCTCGTCGGCCGCTCGACCCACGACCCCGAGCAGGCCGCGGCGGCCGCGGTCGAGCCGGGCGTCGACTACTTCTGCGTGGGGCCGACCTGGCAGACGCCCACCAAGCCCGGGCGGCCGGCCGCCGGGCTCGACCTGGTCCGGTACGCCGCGGGCCTGGGCACGGACCGACCGTGGTTCGCCATCGGCGGGATCGACCTCGGCACCCTCGACGCGGTGCTGGACGCCGGCGCGACCCGGGTGGTCGTGGTGCGCGTCCTCACCGAGGCCGCCGACCCGCACGCCGCGGCCGTGGCGCTGCGCGCCCGGCTGAGCTAGACCGGGACGGGCTCCGCGTCCGCCTCGGCCTCCTCGAGCACGGCGCGGGCCGAGCGGCGCACCTCGAACACGGCGAAGCCGACGGCCGCGACCAGCGGTGCGCCGTAGAGCGGTGGTCGCACCAGGCTGCGGCCGTTCGGGAGCAGGGTCAGGCACAGCACGACGGACAGCGCGCCGAGGGCGAGCAGCACCCGCTCGCCACCCACCGCGGCGAGCAGCACCAGCCCCCAGAGCAAGTACCAGGGCTGCACGACCGGCGCGAGCGCCACGACCGCCACCATGGCGAGCCCCAGGGCGCGCATCGCTCCCAGGTGGTGCGCGCGCAGCAGCAGGGTGAGGGCGACGAGACCGGCCACCCCGAACGAGACCGCGAAGACCCAGCGGGTCACCACGCCCGGGGTGTCGACCACACCCAGCCAGCGCAGCGCGTGGTCGACGAGGACGCCGATGCCGGTCACGGGGGAGAAGATCGACAGCCGGGCGCTGCCCGTGCCGAGGGTCCGCACCCAGCCCCAGCCGAGACCGACCCACCAGGTGACGAGCACGCCCGTCGTGGCGGAGACGACCGCGACGAGCAGCGCCGTGCGCACCCGCAGCCGCCAGCCGGGGTGCAGCATCGGCAGGAACCCGAGCGCGGCGATGGCCGGCAGCTTCACGAGGGCGGCCACGGTGATGAGCACGGTCGCGAGCGCCAGCCGCGGCACCGTCGGCCGGCCGGTGACGACCGCCAGCGCGACCATGAGCAGGCCGATCATCAGCGCGTCGTTGTGCGCGCCGCCGATGCCGTGCACGAGCACGAAGGGGTTCGCCAGCCCGAGCCAGAGCGCCCGCTGCGGCAGCACGCCGTGCGCGCGCGCCAGCCGGGGGAGCGCCCAGGCGACCATGACCATCCCGAGCACCGCGAGCCCACGGAGCATGAACACCGCCGGGACCACGTGGTTGTGCGACAGCGCCACGCACCTCGCGGACAGCCACAGCCACACCGGCCCGTACGGCGAGGGCGAGAACCGCCAGGCGTCGTCGACGCCGAAGGCCCACTTGCCGACGAGCGCGCCGGGGCCGAAGGAGTAGGGGTCGATGCCGCCGACCACGAGGTTGCCCTGGCCGGCGTACGCGTAGACGTCGCGGCTGAACAGGGGAGCGCCCAGCGTCAGCGGCAGGGCCCACAGCCCGGTGATGAGCAGCACGGTGCGCGGGGCGACCCGCTCGATGACGTGCCGCAGCCGCCACCACGCGGCGGCGAGCAGCGTCATCCCGAGCAGCGCCAGGCCCAGCGAGATGCCCCGCCCGGTCGCGGTCTTCTGCAGCGCCGTCAGGTGCAGCAGCTCGGCGACGGCGTCCTTGTACCGCGGCACCGCACCCGCGCCGATGCCGCCGAAGGCCAGCAGGGTGGTGCCGAGGAGACCGAGCGCGAGCAGCCGCCGCGGGACGACGTGGCGGGAGACCATCGTCAGCAGGTCGTGAGGATCTCGGCGCCGTCGTCGGTGACGACCAGGGTGTGCTCGAACTGGGCGGTGCGCGACCGGTCGCGGGTGACGGCGGTCCAGCCGTCGTCCCACATCTCGTGCCGCCAGTCGCCGATCGTGATCATCGGCTCGATGGTGAACGTCATGCCGGGCACGAGCGGGGTACGCGCCTGCGGGTTGTCGTAGTGGTAGACCTGCGGCTCGCTGTGGAACGCCCGGCCGATGCCGTGGCCCACGAAGGCCCGCACCACGCCGTACCCCTTGCCCTCGGCGTGCGCCTGGATCGCCCGGCCGATGTCACGGACGGTGCCCCCCGGCTTGACCGCCGCGATGCCGAGGTCGAGGCACTCGCGGGTCACCTGCACCAGCGCCTTCGACTCCTCGTCGACCTCGCCGACGAGGAACGTCGCGTTGGTGTCGCCGTGCACGCCGTCGAGGTAGACCGTCACGTCGAGGTTCACGATGTCGCCGTCCTTGAGGACGGTGCTGTCGGGGATGCCGTGGCAGATGACCTCGTTGACGCTGGTGCACAGCGACTTCGGGAAGCCGTTGTACCCCAGCGGGCTCGGGTACCCGCCGCGCTCGATGCAGGCCTCGTGCGCGATCACGTCGAGCTCGTCGGTCGTGACGCCCGGCCGGACCGCCGCGCCGACGACCTGCAGCACCTCCGCGGCCGCCCGGCCGGCGCGCCGCATCCTCTCGATCGTCTCGGCGTCCTTCGGGTCCGCCGACTCCCGGGCGCCGGGTCGTCCCTTCGGGTCGTCGGCGTACGGCGGACGGGCGATGTGGTCGGGGACTGCGCGGCGGGGCGAGACCCGGCCCGGCCGGACGAAGCGCGCGGCGTACGCCTCGGCCTCCTCGCGGCGCGCCTGCTCGGCGGCGGCGCGGTCCGGGTCGAGGTCGGCGATGCGGTGGCAGCGCTTGTACTTGCGGCCGCTGCCGCAGTGGCAGGGGTCGTTCGCGGCCAGCGTGGGAGCGCTCATGGTCCCCCCAGCCTAAGCCCGGTCAGTGGGCCCGAGCGGTCGCGGCGGTGGCGAGCTCGCGCAGCACCTCGGTGGCCTCGGGGGCGAGCGGCGCGGTGTCGAGCGCCGCGAGGGCCTGCTCGAGGCGCTCGTCGATCATCCGCTCCACCCGGTCGACGGCGCCGGTGTCGAGGAGCACGTCGCGCAGGGCCTCGACCCCGGCCGCGTCCAGGTCCGGGTCGCCCAGGTGCCGGCGCACCAGGTCCTGCTGCGCGGGGGACGCCGTCTCCAGCGCCATCGCCACCAGCGCCGTGCGCTTGCCCTCGCGCAGGTCGTCCCCGGCCGGCTTGCCGGTGACCTCGGGGTCGCCGTACACGCCCAGGACGTCGTCGCGGAGCTGGAAGGCCTCGCCCAGCGGCAGCCCGTACGCCGAGTACGCGGCGTACACGACGGGGTCGGCCTCGGCGATCGCGGCGCCGAGGTGCAGCGGCCGCTCGACGGTGTACTTGGCCGCCTTCCAGTGCGCGACGCGCAGCGCCGCGGCGACCGTGCCGGCGCCGCTGGCCTGGGAGACCAGGTCGAGGTACTGGCCGCCGACGACGTCGGTGCGCATCTGGCTGAAGACCCGGAGCACGGTCGGGCCGGCCAGCCCCGAGGTGACGAGCATCTCGTCGCTCCAGGACAGCGCCAGGTCGCCGATGAGGATCGCCGCACCCGTCCCGAAGGCTTCCTCGTCGCCGGACCAGCCGGCGTCGCGGTGCAGCGCGGCGAAGGCCCGGTGCACGGCCGGCCGGCCGCGGCGGGTGTCGCTGCCGTCCATGACGTCGTCGTGCACGATCGCGCAGGCCTGGAAGAGCTCGAGCGAGGCGGCCGCGGTGACGAGCGCGTCGGTGTCCGCGCCGCCCGCGCCGAGGCAGCCCCAGAAGCAGAAGCCGGGCCGCATCCGCTTCCCGCCGGCGACGTAGGCGACGAGGGCGTCCGCGACCGGCGGCAGCTCGGGCCCCATCGCGTCCAGGGCGGCGCGGTGCTCGAGGAGGAAGGCGTCGAGGGCCTGCTGGACGCGCGCGCGCAGGTCGCGCCGGTCGAGCACACCCGTCATGGCAGCGGACGATAGCCGCCCGGCTAGCCTTGACCGATGTCCCGCCGCACCATCTCCGAGATGCTCGCCACGGGCGAGCGGCTGTTCTCGTTCGAGTTCTTCCCGCCGAAGACCGACGAGGGGGAGCGCCAGCTCTGGCAGGCGCTGCGGCAGCTGGAGGCGCTGCGCCCGGCGTTCGTGAGCGTCACGTACGGCGCGGGGGGCTCGACCCGCGACCGCACCGTGGCGATGACCGAGCGGATCGCGACCGAGACGACCCTCACGCCGCTCGGGCACCTCACCGCGGTCGACCACTCGGTCGCCGACCTGCGGAAGATCATCGGCCAGTACGCCGACGCCGGGGTGCGCAACGTGCTCGCGCTGCGCGGGGACCCGCCGGGCGACCCGCAGGCCGACTGGACCCAGCACCCCGAGGGGCTGGCGTACGCGCGGCACCTCGTCGAGCTCGTCAAGGCCAGCGGGGACTTCTGCGTCGGTGTGGCGGCCTTCCCCGACAAGCACCCGCGGTCGCCCGACCTCGACACCGACGCGCTGCACTTCGTGGAGAAGTGCCGGGCCGGGGCGGACTTCGCGATCACGCAGTTCTTCTTCGGCGCCGAGGACTACCTGCGGCTCCGGGACCGGGTGGCCGCGCACGGCTGCACCGTGCCGATCATCCCGGGGATCATGCCGGTGACGAACGTGGCCAGCATCGAGCGGATGGCCCAGCTGTCCGGCGCCGACCTGCCCACCTGGCTGACCGACCGGCTGCGGGCCGTCGCCGACGACCCGCACGCCGTGCGCGCCGTCGGTGTGGAGGTCGCGACCGAGCTCTGCGACCGGCTGCTCGCCGAGGGCGCTCCCGGCCTGCACTTCATCACCCTCAACCGGTCGACCGCGACGCGGGAGATCTGGGACCGGCTCGGGCTGTCCGCCACGACCTGAACCGCAGCGCCGTCGACTGCGTCGAAGGGGCATGAAGCGACTCCTCGTACCCCTGGCCCTCGTCGCCCTCGCCGCCGTCGTCCTCGTCGGCGGGAGGTCCCCCCAGCAGCGCGCCGCCGTCGCCGCGGACGTGCCGACGACCACCAACGGCGTCGTCGTCGACGGCGTCGGCAAGGTCACCGGCACGCCTGACGTGCTGCGCGTGACGCTCGGCGTGAGCGTGCGGCGCGCTGACGTGAGCAGCGCGATGGCTGCCGCGAGCAGCCGGCAGAACAAGGTCCGCGCCGCGCTCCGGCACCGCGGCGTCGCCGCCCGCGACCTGCAGACCTCCGACGTCAGCGTGTACCCGGAGACGGACAACCGGGGCCGGCCCAACGGCTACCGCGTCACCGAGACGCTCACCGCCAAGCTGCGCGACCTCGGCACCGCAGGGCGGGCGATCACCGACGCGGTCGACGCCGGGGGCAACGACACCGTCCTGCAGGGCGTGAGCTTCGCGCTGGAGGACAACGCCGCCCTGCTGCAGCAGGCGCGCGACGACGCGTACGCCGACGCGCGAGCCAAGGCGGAGCGGTACGCGCGGCTGTCCGGCCGCTCGCTCGGCGAGGTGCAGCTGGTCGCGGAGACCGCGGACCCGGCGCAGGCGCGCCCAGTTCCCTACGCCGCGGCGATGCAGGACAAGGCCGCGCTGGGGATCGACCCGGGGACGACCGACGTCGTCGTGTCGGTCACCGTGCGCTGGGCGCTGCGCTGAGTCAGCGGTCCAGGGTCGCCCGGAGGGCGTCGAGGCCGGTGAAGGCGGGCCGCCAGCCGAGCAGCTCCTTGGCCTTGGTGGTGTCCATGAGGGGCGGCCGGTCGAGCACCTCCGCCCAGCCCGTCTGCGGGACGACCCCCCAGCGGGCGACCAGTCGGGCCACCGCCTGCACCGGCCGGGGCGGCAGCGGGATCGGGACGAGACCGAGCTCGCGCGCGACGTCGAGGGCGCTCAGCACGCCGTCGCCGGCGATGTTGTAGGCGCCCGGAGGACCGGCGCCGAGGACGCACTGCAGCAGCGCGCGGCCCACGTCGTCCTCGTGGACCAGCTGCAGGGGCAGGTCGGGGAGCAGCGCGGGCAGCGGCACGGGGACCCGCCGGAGGCCGCCCTCGAGGTACCTGTTCAGCGGGGCCAGCGGCCCGGGCAGGACGGCCTTGCCGCCCACGGTGTGCGGCCCGACCACGACCGGCGGGCGCAGCAGGTACAGCTCCAGGGCCGGGTGCTCCGCGTGCTCCGCCAGCAGCAGCGCCTCCAGCTCGGCCTTCTCCTGGGCGTACCGCAGCCGGGTCGCGGGGCGGGTCGGCCACTCCTCGCGGATCAGGTCCGGGTTGTCCGGGTGGAAGCCGTACGCCGCCACGGACGAGGCGTACACGAACCGCCGTACGCCGGCTGCCGCCGCGGCCCGGAACGCGTTGAGCGTCCCCTCCACGTTGATGGTCCGGGTCGTCTCCTTCGACCCGCCGACCACGATGAAGGCCAGGTGCACCACCGCGTCGGCGCCCGCGAAGGCCTCCTCGAGCGCGGCCCGGTCGCGCACGTCGCCGCGCCGGTACTCCAGCTTCGCCCAGCCCTGCGCCGCAGGGTCGAACGGGCTCCGGGCGATGCCCACCACCCGCCCGATGCGCGGGTCGGCCTCGAGCAGCGGCAGCAGCCCGTGGCCGAAGGTGCCGGTCGGCCCGGTCACCGCCACGGTGAGCGGGTTCACGCGGCCTCCGCCGAGACGGTGTAGCGGCTCCCGACGCTGCCCTGGACCCAGGCGTCGGGGAAGGCCGCGGCGAGCGCGTGCTGGGCCTTCCAGCCGGTGCAGTGGCCGGGCACGAGCAGCGCGGGCGAGAGCTCGGCCAGGGCGGCCAGCGTGGGCGGGATGACCGGCTCGAACGCCGGGCCGCCGAGGTGCAGCCCGCCGAGCAGCCCGTGCAGCCGGTCGACGCCGGTGAGCCGCAGCGCGTGCCGGGCGATGTTCACCGCTCCCGCGTGCCCGCAGCCGGTGAGGACGACGAGCCCCTTGTCGCGCACGTGGACCACGAGGGCCTGGTCGTCGAGCACCAGCGGGTCGTGCTGCCAGCTGCCGTCGACGAGCGCCTCGTGCGGCGCCGGCATGCCGCGCTCGAACTCGGTCACCCGGTCGACCTCGCCGGTGACGAGCACCGACCCGTCGAGCAGCAGCGACGGCTGCCGGCGCTCGACCACCTCGAACCCCTCGCCCTCCAGCGCGGTCCGCGACAGCGTCGGGAACGCGAAGGGCTCCACACCCGGTACGGCGATCCGCCGCTGCGACCAGATGCCGGGGTGGACGGTCATCGGCAGCGACCGGGTGGCGCGGGCGAGCCCGGCGAACCCCCCGGCGTGGTCGAAGTGGCCGTGGCTGAGCACCACGGCCTGCACGGCGGACCAGTCGACGTCCAGCCGGGCGGCGTTCTCGGTCATGCCCGTTGGCGACAGACCGGTGTCGAAGAGCACCGTCGACGTCCGGTCGCCGCGGCGCACGGTCACCAGCGCCGCGAAGCCGTGCTCGGCGACCAGCCCGACCGGCGTGCTGCCGTCGAGGAACTGCGGCGCCGCCGCGGAGGCCGCGGCGAACGAGGTCCGCGCGACCCCCTCAGCCGGGGCCAGCAGCGCGTCGAAGACGTTGTCGACGAGGGTGGTGACGACGAGCTCGTCCACCGGCTCGAGGCGGACCGGGTCGACGGCCCGCCCCTCGGCGGGCCGGGGGAGGGCGGCTGACGGGCTTCCGTCGCTGGCGCACATGCCCCCGAACGTATGCCGGATCGTGGCCGGACCGTGACCCGCATCACACCCCGCGAGTCCTACCGTTCGGCGCATGGCCGGCCGGTGGTCGTTCGAGCGTCTCGCAGCGGTGGGGCTCGACCACGCCGACGCGGAGTCGGTGCGGGCCTTCGTCCTCCCCGACGGGCACCTGCACGGCGACTGCGACGCGATCTGCCCGCGCTGCCTGCAGTGGATCGAGGAGCGCGACTTCGTGCGGCGCACCGCGTACGGGCCGCTCCAGCACGAGGTGTGCCCCGAGCCCCTCGCCCTGTCCAGCTGATCGCTTCCCCGGACCGGCTGGGTCCCGCCGCGGGTCAGCCCCGGCGGGCAGCGGCGAGCAGGTCGGACTGCTCGTGCGGCGTCGCGCCGCGCAGCGCCACCTCGAAGCGGTGCTCCGCGACGCGCTGCCGGAGGTGGGTGCGCAGCCGGGCGAGCGGTCCGGGGGCCAGCGGCCCGACGGGGGGGAGCTCGGAGACCAGGAGCGGCCCGAACGAGTAGGTGGTCATGCCTCCACCTTCGGCGTCCGGGCTGCCCGGAACGCCTCAGGGCGCGGTGATCTGCGCCATAGAACGTGTTCCACCTGCGGGGGAGTGCCCGAGGTCACACCTTCTGGAACGAGCTCCGCAGCCGCCGTACCGCGTCGGCGAGGGCGGGTCGGGCCGTCTCGCCGTGGTCGGCGAACCAGTCGCCGACCTCCTCGACGAGGTCGTCGTAGGCCTCGCCGAGCTCCTCGGTCGCGAGGGCGCGCCCGGCCGAGGGGTCGTCGTACAGCAGGTGCCACAGCTCGCTGACCTCGGCCGTCGCCGGCTCCGGGGTGCCGGCCGCGAGCCAGCCCCCCAGGTCGAGGTCGATCTCGTCCGGCGGGTCGTCCTGCAGCTTGAGCCGGTGCTCCTGCGCGTGGTGCTCGAGCGCCGCCCGGCTGCCGAACAGCAGCACCTTGCCGTGCTCGGCGAGCAGCAGGTCGGTCTCGGTGATCTCGTCGGCGAGCAGCCCCGCGTGCCAGCGCGTGCCCTTGTCGATGAGCACGACCTCGTAGAGCTCAGCCATGACGCCGCCTCCTCGAGCCGTCCCTGAGGCCGACACTACGCCCGATCGGCCAGCTCCTTGCCCAGTACGGCGAAGGCGCGCGGGTCGCCGGGGAACCGCAGCCCGCGCACCAGGTCCTGCCAGCCGCCGGCGCGGTAGAAGTGCCGCGCCCGGGTCTCCAGGTCGGGGGTGGTGAGCACTGCCGTCCGGGTGCCCGCGTCGCTGAGCAGCGTGTCGAGCAGGTCCCGTCCCACCCCGTGGCCCTGCAGCTCGGGGCGCACGTGCAGCTCGCACACCTCGAACGCCTCGGCGAGCCAGGTGCGCGCCATGGACCGGCTCATCGAGCCCGCCACCTGGTCGTGCCACCACTGCCCCGGCTCCCCGACGTACCCGTAGGCGATCCCGACGAGCAGGTCCCCCTCGAGGGCGGCGACGCCGCGCAGGCCGCGGCGGTCGAGGTGGCTCAGCAGGATGCCCTTGCGCGCCCGGGCCGCGGCGACGGGCACGTCCATGGCCGCGGCGTACACGTCGAGCACGTCGTCGGCCCGCGCGGACAGCTCCACGCGGTCCCAGCGGCTCAGCAGCGGGTGCACGTCACGAGCCTGGCACGCCCTCGCGGGAATCCCCACGGGATCGGGTTGGTTTGATGTGATCGTGGACCTGGAGACGCTCGCGCGCGAGGCAGGGGAGCGCCTGGAGGAGGCGTCGCCCCAGGAGGTCCTGCGCTGGGCGGCCGACACCTTCGGCCCGCGGTTCTGCGTCTCGTCCTCGATGGGCGACGGCGTGCTGCCCTCCCTTGCCGCGTCGGTGGTCCCCGGCGTCGACGTCGTCTTCCTCGACACCGGCTACCACTTCCCCGAGACGCTCGGCACGCGCGACGCCGTCGCGCAGGTGTACGACGTCACGGTCCGCACCGTGCTGCCGCTGCTGTCGGTGGCCGAGCAGGACGCCGAGCACGGTGCCGAGCTGTGGCGCCGCGACCCCGACGCGTGCTGCGCCATGCGCAAGGTGGAGCCGCTCTCGCGCGCCCTCGCCGACGTCGACGCCTACGCCACCGGTGTACGGCGGGACGAGGCCCCGACCCGGGCGGGCACCCGCGTCGTCGAGTGGGACGCCAAGCGCGGCAAGGTGAAGGTGAACCCGATCGCGCGCTGGACCCAGGACGACGTGGACGCCTACGTCGCCGAGCACGGCATCCTCGTCAACCCGCTGCACGAGGACGGCTACCCGTCGATCGGGTGCGCCCCCTGCACCCGGCGGGTGGCCCCGGGCGAGGACGCCCGCGCGGGCCGCTGGGCCGACTCGTCCAAGACGGAGTGCGGCCTGCACGTCTAGGGCGTGCGGTAGAGGTAGTGCCGCTTGAGCGGGCTGCCGTCCGGCACCCGCGGGTGGTCGAACTCCGACTCGCGCCGCATCCCGAGGCGCTCCATGACCCGCCACGACCGCTCGTTGACCACCGCGGTGAAGCTCACGACGCTGTCGACCTGCTCCAGCCCCACCTCCAGCGCGGCGCGGGCCGCCTCCGTGGCGTAGCCGTGCCCCCAGCCCTGCCGGACCAGCCGCCAGCCGACCTCGAGGCTGTCGTCGAACGGCATGCCGCGCGCCCAGTTGAGCCCGGTGAGGCCGAGGAACGCGCCGTCGTGCTCCACGACCCACAGCCCGTAGCCGTGCTCGGCGAAGTGCGCCTCGATGCGGTCGACGAAGGCGTCGCTCTCCTCGCGCGTCAGCGGCGCCGGGAAGTGCTCCATGACGACCGGGTCGGCGTTCAGCGCGGCGAACGGCTCCCGGTCCTCCGGGCGCCACGCGCGCAGCACGAGCCGCTCGGTGCGGATCTCGTCGTACGCCACCGACGCATGGAAGCACTCAGTCGCGGCCGGTGCTCCCCTTGAAGCGGATCTCGAACACGCGCAGGCAGGACTCGCAGTGCCACTGGGCGTGCTCGGTGAGCTCGCCCCAGGGCCGCAGCGACTCCTCCCCGCAGTACGGGCAGTACTGGGGCGCGGCCCGCTCTGTCACGTCAGCAGCGCGGTGTCGGCGCGGCGCGCCCAGACGGCGAACCGCTCGCCCTCGGTGCGGTCGGCGAGGTAGTTGCGCAGCACCCGCTCGACGTAGTCGGCGGACTTCTCGGCGGTCACCTTGAGGCCGCGCTCCTTGCGCCCGAAGCCGGCGTCCTCACCGAGCCGGCCGCCGAGGTGCACCTGGAAGCCCTCCTCGCCGTCGACGATCGAGCCCTTCAGGCCGATGTCGGCGGTCTGGAAGCGCGCGCACGAGTTGGGGCAGCCGTTGACGTGCAGCGTGATCGGCTCGTCGAAGTCGGGGAGGCGGCGCTCGAGCTCGGTGTAGAGGTCCACCGCGCGGGCCTTGGTCTCGACGATGGCGAGCTTGCAGAACTCCAGGCCGGTGCAGGCGAGGGTGCCGCGCCGGAACACCGTCGGTCGCACCCGCAGGTCCTCCGCCTCCAGCGCGGAGACGAGGGCGTCGACCTGGTCGGGCTCGACGTCGAGCACCACGAGCCCCTGCTGCGCCGTGGTCGCCACCCGGCCGCCGCCGTGCTGCTCGGCGAGGGCGGCGACGCGCTGCAGCTGGGTGCCGCTGGTGCGGCCGGACCGGGCGACCGTCCCGACGTACGAGCGGCCGTCCTGCTGCGGGTGCACGCCGACGTGGTCGCGGTTCTCGGTCGGCGGGGTCGCCGGCGGCGGGCCGTCCGGCAGGGGGGAGGTGAGGTACTCCTTCTCGAGCACCTCGCGGAAGCGCTCTGGACCCCAGTCGGCGAGCAGGAACTTCAGCCGGGCGTGCATCCGCGAGCGCCGGTAGCCGTAGTCGCGGAAGACGGAGATCACGCCCTCCCAGGCCTCGGCGACGCGGGCGGGCTCGACGAACGCGCCCAGCCGGACCCCCAGCTTGGGGTTGGTCGAGAGGCCGCCGCCGACCCACAGGTCGTAGCCGGGGCCGAGCTCCGGGTGCACGACCCCCACCAGCGAGACGTCGTTGATCTCGTGGTTGGTGCAGAACACCGAGCAGCCGCTGATGGAGGTCTTGAACTTGCGCGGCAGGTTCGCGTACGCCGGGTCGCCGAGGTACCGGGCGGCGACCTCGTGCACCGCGGGGTTGCCGTTGACGACCTCGTCCGCGGCCACGCCGGCGAGGGGGCAGCCGACGATGACGCGGGGGGAGTCGCCGCACGCCTCGGTGGTGTGCAGGCCGACCTCCTCGAGGCGGCGCCAGATCTCGGGGACGTCCTCGATCCGGATCCAGTGCAGCTGCACGTTCTGCCGGTCGGTGATGTCCGCGACGTCGCGGCCGAACTCGGTGGCGATCTCCCCGATGACGCGCAGCGCCTGCGACGACAGCTGCCCGCCGTCGATCCGGATCCGCATCATGAAGTACGGCGCCTCGAGCTCCTCGGGCTCGAGGATCGCGGTCTTCCCGCCCGGGATGCCCTCTGCGCGCTGGGTGTACAGCCCGTACCAGCGCAGCCGGTTGCGCAGGTCGGCGCCGTCGATGCTGTCGAAGCCGCGGTGCTGGTAGATCTCCAGCACGCGCTGCTTGACGTTCAGCGGCGCGTTGTCCTTCTTGACCTGCTCGTTGGGGTTGAGGGGCTCGCGGTATCCGAGCGCCCACTGACCCTGACCGCGTTGGGCGGGCACAGCTTCTCCTGGGGTCCGTACGGCGGGGGCGGCGGTCAGGCGGCGGGACAGGCCGCGCTTCCGACGCGCATGAGGTCGACGTGCAGCCGCTGCACGAGGAGGTCACCCATCCGACAAGGGTCGCACAGCGGAGGGCACGCCGACGAGCCCCGGCGGCCGGTGTGACCCAGGTCTCCCTACCTTTCCCACTGTCTCACTAGGAAAACCTGGCGTGATGTGCCAGGCTGCCCGACGTGACCCGCTCTGCCCTCGACGCGCGCCTGCACAGCCGGCGCCACATCGACCTGCAGCGCGTCACCAGCGCGGCCTGTCTCGGCTGAGCGCGTCGCCTCACGACGCCGGACCCTGTCCGGCGTGCGGCCCGCTCCGGTTCGTCCGTCGACCCGTCCGAGACCTGAAAGGCCCTCAGCTCCTCATGCGCATCCTCAAGACCGCTGCCGTGCTCGCCGTCGCCGCCCTCGCGGCCGCGTGCGGCGGCGCCTCGGCCGACGACGCGGCCAAGCCCGTCACGCTCCGGCTCGGCTACTTCCCGAACATCACCCACGCCAGCGCCGTGTACGGCGTGGCCAGCGGCACCTACGCCCGCGGGCTGGGCACGACCAAGCTCAAGACGCAGACGTTCAACGCCGGCCCGGCCGAGGTCGAGGCGCTGTTCGCCGGCGCGATCGACGCGGCCTACATCGGTCCAGG
>DATJGA010000305.1:0-2998 GCA_035495395.1 Mycobacteriales bacterium
CTGGGGCGTCGAGCGACCGCGGATCGTCCTGGTCGGCCTCGCGCCGGCGGCGCACGGCGGCAACCGCACCGGCCGCATCTTCACCGGCGACCGCAGCGGGGACTGGCTGTTCGCCGCGCTGCACCGCGCCGGCCTGGCGGCCCGGGCCGAGTCGGTCGACGTCTGGGACGGTCAGCAGCTGCTGCACACGCGCATCACGCTGCCCGTCCGCTGCGCGCCGCCGCAGAACAAGCCGACGCCGCAGGAGCGCGACACCTGCGCCCCCTGGCTGGTGCGCGAGCTGGGCTGGCTGCTCCCGTCGACCCGCGCCGTCGTCGCGCTCGGGGCCTTCGGCTGGGCGTCGGCGCTCTCGGGACTGGCGGCGAACGGGCTGCCGGTGCCCGGTCGCACCCCCCGCTTCGGGCACGGGGCCGAGGTCGCCGTCCCGGGAGGGCCGACGGTCGTGGGCTGCTTCCACGTCTCGCAGCAGAACACCTTCACCGGCCGGCTCACCGAGCAGATGCTCGACGACGTCCTGGCGCGCGCGAAGGGCCTCGCCGGCCTCTGAAGCGGCTCGGGCACGTCCGTTCGGCCCAGCCGCCGCTGCGCCATCACGCGCAGTGAGTAGTCGCCCGGCTGCGCCCTGTATCGGCACACTCTGCGTGATCCTGTAGGGCCGAACGGTAACTTTTTTTGGGGCAACTGTGAAAGTTGTCCTCCGCTGTCCGGTTCGAGGAGTAGCGCAACTGCTCTGAAAGCCCTACTGTCCCCGCCAGAGGTTGCGCCAAACGGCGTAACGGGCGGGGGAACGGGGGGTGGACACCATGACCGGTCAGAGTTGGGCGTAGGCCCCGAAAGCGCGAGATGACGTGACACGGTCACGTCCCCAGCTCCACGTCCAGGGGCTGGGACTGGGTGGTGCTACACCCGGTCCCAGCCCCTGGAAGCATGTAGGGGGTCAGACACCCCGCAGGCCGTGCGGCGTCTCCTGCTCCCGGCGGCGCAGCCACTGCGCCATGTCGAGCGCGGCCATCGGCCGCGCGTGCAGGTACCCCTGCACCTCGTCCACCCCGAAGCGGGCCAGCATCTGGTGCTGCTCCTCCTGCTCCACGCCCTCGGCCACGACCCGCAGCCCGAGGGTGTGCGCGATGTCGACCACCGCGCGCACGACGGCGCCGTCGGCCCGGTCGTGCGTGATGCCGTCGACGAACGCCTTGTCGATCTTGACCTCGTCGACGGGCAGGCCCTTGAGGTAGGTCAGCGACGAGTACCCGGTGCCGAAGTCGTCGACGGAGATCTTGACGCCCAGGGCGCGCAGCTCGGCGAGCCGTACGGCGGCCAGGCCGGGATCGTTGACGACGACGCCCTCGGTGAGCTCGAGCGTGAGCAGGTCGGGCGCGATGTTCACCGACGTGACGATGGCGGCGACCTCGGTGACGAACGACGGGTCGAGGATCGTCTCGGCGCTCACGTTGACCGCGACGCCGACGCGGCCGCCCCGGCGCTGCCAGCCCTTGCAGGTGGTGAGGGCCTGGCGCAGCACGGTGCTCGTGAGCGGCCCCATCAGGCCGGAGGCCTCGGCCAGCGGCACGAACTCGGCCGGCGAGATCGCGCCGAGGGCCGGGTGCGTCCACCGGGCCAGCGCCTCGACGCCGGTGACGACCCGGGTGAGCGTGTCCACCTTGGGCTGGAAGCCGACCCCGATGGCGCCGGAGGCGAGGGCCTCGCGCAGCGCCATGACGACGGCGAGGCGGCGCTGCCCCTCGACCTCGTACGCCGGCTCCCACACCACGGGACCGCCGTTGGCGTTGCGGGCGCTGTACATCGCGGTCTCCGCGCGCCGGATGAGCGTGGCCGCGTCCTTGCCGTGCTCGCGGGCCCGGGCGCAGCCGACGGAGAGCTTGATGTGGGTGCCCACCGGCCCGAGCTGAGCCCCGCCCTCGACCTGGGCGCGGATGCCGAGCCCGAACATGGAGGGGTCCCCGCCGTACGGCGCGGCCGGCACCGCGACGGCGAACCGGCCGCCACCGATGCGACCGATGAGGGCCTCCGGGTAGGACAGCAGGAGGCGCCTGGTCACCTCGCGCAGCAGGTCGTCCCCGACCTGGTGGCCCAGGGTGTCGTTGACCTCGCGGAAGGAGTCGACCGCGCAGGTGGCGACGATGACGTCATCTTCGTTCGCGGCCAGCAGCGCGTTGAGCCGCTGCGTCGTCTCGTTGAGGTTCGGCAGGTGGGTCAGCGCGTCGGTGGTGGCGGCCAGCGCGAGCTGGCGCTGCAGCCGCCCGCGCTCCACCGCCGCCGCGAGCTCGGTGGCCAGCGTCTCGAGCATCCGCAGGTCACGCAGGCCGAACGGGCGGGTGTTCCCCATGCGGGAGGAGACGGTCAGCACGCCCAGCATGTCCTGCGCACCCATCAGCGGGGCGGACATGTGGTCACTGCCCTCGAGCAGCGACGCCCGGGTCCGGGCGACGAGGTCGACCTCGACGGCGAGGGCGCTCGTCCCGTCCACGTCAGGGTCGTGGTCGCCGTAGTGCTGCCAGCCGTCGGGGCCCTGCAGGGCGAGGTCGAGGTGCTCGGCGTGCAGCAGCAGCCGGACCTCCTGGAGCACGTCGCGGCTGTCCGCGCTGTCGAGGTCGACCGGGCCGAGCCCCTGCAGGAACTGGTGCAGCCGGACGTTCTGCTGCTGGTCCGCCGCCAGCCGCCGGTGCTGGCGGTACCCGATCGCGAGGGCGCAGCCGACGACACCCCCGACCGCTGCGGTCCAGGGGTCGGTCCAGGCGGCGGCGACCACGACGATCGCCACGCCGGTGAACACGCCGGTCGCGGTGAGCATGCCGATGACGGCCGACCGGGTCGACTCCCGGGAGTGCTCCACGCCGAGCACCGCGAAGAGCACCTGGAGCGCGAGGAAGCTCAGGACCTCCGACAGCAGCAGCGCCAGCAGCAGCGCCGCCCACAGCGCCGGCCCGGGACCGGTGAGAGGCGCGAACAGGCCGGCGATCGTGGCCGCGGTGGCGAC
>DATJGA010000306.1:0-2269 GCA_035495395.1 Mycobacteriales bacterium
AGGCCGGCGACGGCGTAGGCGAGCAGCACCACGGCCAGCGCGACCGCGACCTGCCAGGGGGCGCGCAGGAACACCGACCCGACGCCGGCGGCCACCATCACGAGCAGCTTGAGGCCCGCCGGTGCCCGGTGCACGGGCGAGTCGCCGGCGACGTACAGGCCGAGCGGGCTCATCCGGTGTTCATCCCATCAGCTTCCGGTAGTAGCCGACCGCGGCGTCGGGCTCGTCGTCGCAGACCACCCGTCCCTCGTCGAACACCAGCACCCGGTCGAAGCCCTCGAGCAGGTCGAGGTGGTGGGTCACGAGCAGCACCTGCTGGGGCAGCCCCGCGACGACCCGGCTGATCATCGTCGCGTTGCGCAGGTCCAGCAGCGTCGTCGGCTCGTCCATGACCAGCAGCTCCGGCTCGGTCACCAGCACCGACGCGAGCGCGAGCAGCTGCTTCTGGCCGCCGGAGAGCAGGTGGGCCGGGTGGTCGGCGTGCCCGGCGAGACCGTACGTCGCCAGGGCGGTCGTCACGCGCTCGGCGACCCCGGCCTTCGTCAGCCCGCGCCGGCGCAGGCCGAACGCGACGTCCTCGGCGACCGTCGGCATCACGATCTGCGCGTCCGGGTCGGTGAAGCAGAAGCCCACCCGGCGCCGCACGTCGCGTCCCCGGGTGCGGGTGTCCAGGCCGTCGACGGTGACCCGCCCCTGCGTCGGCAGCACCAGCCCGTTGAGCATCCGCGCGAACGTCGACTTGCCGGAGCCGTTCGCCCCGACGACGCCGACCCGCTGCTCGCCGAGCGTGACGTCGAGGTCGCGCAGGACGGTGCGGTCGCCGTAGGCGTGCCCGACCCCACGGGCCTCGATCACCGGCATCGCTCGACCACCATCGCGACACCCTGGCCGCCGCCGACGGCGATCGCCGCGAGGCCGTAGCGCCCCCGGTCGGCGCGGACCAGCTGGGAGAAGAGCCGGACGACCAGGACGGCGCCGGACGCACCCCAGGGGTGGCCCAGCGCCAGCGCGCCGCCCTCTGCGCAGACCCGGTGCTCGTCCAGCCCGAGCTCGTCGCAGCAGGCCAGCACCTGCCCGGCGAACGCCTCGTTGAGCTCCACCACGTCGACGTCGGCCAGGTCGAGACCGGCCCGGGCCAGCGCGGTCCGCGCGGCGGGGACCAGGCCGAGCCCGGGCAGGTTCGGGTCCACGCCGGCGGTCGCGGTCGCGAGTACGCGCAGCCCGGGCACGCCCAGCGACCTGTGGGTGGCGGCGTCGACCAGGGCCACGACCGCGGCGCCGTCGTTCACCCCGCACGAGGTGCCCGCGGTGACGGTGCCACCCTCGGCCTCCGGCCGGAACGCCGGACGCAGCCGCGCCAGCCGCTCGACCGTGATCGGCCGCGGCCGCTCGTCGCGGGTGACGCCGCCGACCGGGACGGTCTCCGCGTCGAACCCGCCGGCGTCCCGGGTCGCCACGGCGCGGGCGTGCGACCGGGCCGCGTAGGCGTCCTGTCGCTCGCGCGCGACACCGGCCTTCGCAGCCAGCACGTCCGCGGCGCAGCCCATGTCGGGGTCGCCGAGGGACTCGGGCGCGAACGGTGCCCGCTCGTAGCGCACCGGCGGCTCGCCGGGCCAGAAGCGCAGCGGAGCGGTCGACGCGGACTCGACCCCGCCGGCCAGCACCAGCCCGCCGGGTCGGACGAGTGCCGCGCCGACGTCGACGGCCGCGAGACCCGAGCCGCACTGGCGGTCGACGGTCAGCCCGGGTACGTCGGTCCCGAGCCCGGCCGCGAGCGCCGCCACGCGGGCCAGGTCCCCACCGGGCCCGGTGCAGTTGCCGAGCACCACCTCCTGCACCGGCAGCGGCACCACGCCGGCCAGCGCCCGCAGCACGGGTGCCGCCAGGTCCGCGGCGGGCACGGACGCCAGCGCCCCGCCGGCGGTGCCGATCGGGGTGCGGAGCGCGGCCACGACCACGGGCCGCTCGTGGTCGTCCCGCTCGCTGGTCACGACCACGACGCTAGGGCATCCGCCGGGCGCGCCCGTCGCCGCCGGACAGCAGCGAGACCAGGGTCACCCGGTCGACCTTCCCGGCGGCGGTCAGCGGCAGCTCCGGGACGTGGAACCACCTCCGCGGCCGGTGCGCACCCTGCAGCGCCGACCGGGCGGCCGCCCGGACCGGCTCCAGGTCCGACGGGACGGTCAGCACGGCCGCGAGCGCCGAGCCCAGCACCTCGTGCGGCACGCCCACGACCACGACCTCGCCGGTCGCCGCGGCCCGCAGCACC
>DATJGA010000307.1:0-11844 GCA_035495395.1 Mycobacteriales bacterium
TCGAGGAGCTGATCAAGCGTCGGCAGGACTTCGTGCCCGAGGGCGTCACGCTGCTCATCAAGCCCGTCGACCGGATCGACGCCGACGTCAACCGCGTCCTGCTCCAGGACGGGACCGAGCTCGAGTACGACTACCTCGTCATCGCGACGGGCACGTCGCCGCGCCCGGACCAGACGACGGGCATGACCGGCAGCGAGTGGCGCCGGAGCGTCTTCGACTTCTACACGCTCGAGGGCGCCATCGCCCTGCGCGACAAGCTGTCGACCTGGGAGGGCGGTCGGCTCGTCGTGCACATCACCGAGATGCCCATCAAGTGCCCGGTGGCTCCGCTGGAGTTCACGTTCCTCGCGGACGCCTTCTTCGCGGAGAAGGGCATGCGGGACCGGGTGGACATCACCTACGTCACCCCGCTCGAGGGAGCCTTCACCAAGCCGATCGCCGCCAAGCACCTCGGCGGGATGCTGGCCCAGCGCGGCATCGCGCTCGAGGGCGACTTCATGGTCGACCGCGTCGACAACGAGACGAAGACGCTCGTCTCGATGGACGAGCGGGAGGTGCCCTTCGACCTGCTGGTGACGGTGCCGCTCAACATGGGCTCCGACGTCATCGCCCGGTCGGGCCTGGGCGACGAGCTGAACTACGTGCCCGTCGACCGGCACACGCTGCTGTCCACCGCGCACGACAACGTGTTCGCGCTGGGGGACGCCTCCGACATCCCCGCCTCGAAGGCCGGCTCGGTCGCGCACTTCTCGGTCGAGCTGTTCGTCGAGAACTTCCTGCAGCACATCGCGGGCAAGCCGATGACGCACGCCTTCGACGGCCACGCGAACTGCTTCGTCGAGTCCGGTCGCGGCAAGGGCCTGCTCATCGACTTCAACTACGACACCGAGCCCCTGCCGGGCAGGTACCCCGTGCCGGTCCTCGGCCCGTTCTCGCTGCTCGAGGAGAGCCACGTCAACCACTGGGGGAAGCTGGGCTTCCGCTGGGCCTACTGGCACCTGCTCCTCCCGGGCCACCCCCTGCCCGTGCCGTCCCTCATGTCCATGGCCGGCAAGCACCGCGACAGCTGAAGGAGAGCGTCATGCCCGTCACCGAGCTCAGCGGCCACCAGGTCCACGTCGACGACGAGGGCTTCCTCACCGAGTACGACGAGTGGGACGAGGACCTCGCGAAGGTCCTCGCGGCGCAGATCGGCATCGACCTGACCGACGCCCACTGGAAGGTCATCCGGTTCCTGCGCGAGGACTTCCTCACCCAGGGCGAGACGGCCACGGCACGTCGCGTGCAGACGGCAGGCGGCGTGCCGGTGAAGGAGCAGTTCGCGCTGTTCCCCAAGAAGCCGGCGAAGAAGATGGCGTACGTCGCCGGTCTGCCCAAGCCGCACGGCTGCGTGTAGAGGAGCGACGACGATGACCATCACCGAGACGACCCCGGCGCTGGTGCCCAGCTTCGACGACGAGGCGGGGACCGGCCGCAAGCTCGCGATCATCTGCTCCAAGGGCAACCTCGACATGGCCTACCCGGGGCTGATCCTCGCCAACGCCGCCCTCAGCGAGGGCGTCGAGACCATGGTCTTCTTCACGTTCTGGGGCTTCGACATGATCACGAAGTCCCGGATGAACGACCTGCAGTTCAGCCCGGCGGGCAACGCCGCCATGCACCTGCCGATCGGCGACATGCACCTGCCGCAGTCGATGGCGCCCCTGCCCGGCATGACGGCGATGGCCACCAGGATGCTGAAGAAGTCGATCGCCGACCTCGGCGTGCCCGAGGTCCCGGACTTCCTCGACCAGATCGTCGCGGCGGGCGGGCACCTGTGGGCCTGCCGCATGTCGGCCGACATGAACAAGCTCACCATGGCCGACCTCCGTGACGACGTCGAGGGGATCATCAGCGCCTCCGACTTCATCGAGATGACCGAAGGCGCGCAGCTGCTGTTCATCTGAGCGGCGCCGCACAGAAGGAGGAGGGGTCGTCATGACGACCGTTGCGAGGCACCTGCCGACGTCGACGCGCGTGCACCTGCCGCGCCGGTCTCCCCGCAAGGTGGTGGCTGCCCTGGTCATCGCGTCGGGGGCCGCGATGGTCGCGGTCACCTTCGCCAACAACCTGTTCAACGTCGGCCCGAGCTTCGAGAGCATGATGGGCGACTTCCGGCCGCACCTGACGAGCACCGCCATCTCGCAGACCCGCACCGACGTCGCCGGGCTCGGCGCCGCCGGGACGGAGCTGCAGACGAAGATGGTCCCGGCGATGGCCCAGCAGCTCGGCATGACGCCGGCCCAGTTCTCGGCGTACATCGCGCAGACCTACCCGCAGGTGGCGACGGGCATGACCCAGCTGCCGCAGATCGTCACGACGTTCGACGGTCTGGTCACCACGCTCGACCAGCAGCGGCCGCTGTTCCGCTCCGCGGACGCCATCCCGACCAAGAGCATCCCGGCCACCACGCTGCCGTGGATGCTCGCCGGCCTCGGTGTCGTGCTGGTGCTGGTGGGCGGCACGATGTGGTTCAGCCCGCAGGCCGGGGCCGCGACCGCCGTGGTCCTCGGTGCGCTGATGATCGCCCTGCCGCTCGTCCTGTCGCTGCCGCAGAAGGCCAGTGACGCCGACGACCTGAACGCCAACCTCAAGCCGGTGTACACGGCGGCGATGGTCACCCAGGCCAAGGACGCGCTGGCCACCGTGTCGGCGATGGGGTCGCAGCTGCAGACCGCGATGCTCCCGGCGCTGGCGACCCAGCTGCACCTCACGCCGGCGCAGCTGCAGCAGATGATGGCGACGAGCTTCCCGGCGACGGCCGCGGCGATCGGCAACCTGCCGACCGCGCTGCCCCGCTTCCAGACCCTGGTCGCGGACTTCGACAGCAACCTCGGCAACTACGACACCCTCAAGCCCGTCTCGTTCGTCCCCATCATCTGGACGACGATGGGGCTCGGGCTGCTCACGCTGATCGGCGGGTCCGTGGCGCTCCTGTGGCCGCGGCACAAGCTGTACTTCGTGCTGTAGCCCCAGGACGCGCCGGCCGGGTCGAACGCATCGCGACCCGGCCGGCGACACGTCCCGGTCTGGTCACGAGTGACCAGACCGGCCTCGTCCGTCCGGGTGGTCCTCGGGCCAGATCCCGTCGGAGCTCTTCGGCTCGGCGGCGGACCTGCCGAGGAACCCCCCGTGGTCGCCCCTCGACGCCTGCTCGTGCTCCTTGCCGGGGTGGCGTCGGTGGCAGCGGTCTCCACCTCCGACGGGGTGAGCTACCTGGTGCGCCTGGGCACGGCGCTGCTCGCCGTCGTGCTGCTGCTGCGGCAGGGCAACGCACCGGGTCGCACCTCGCGCGCGCTGCTGGCGGCGGCGCTCTTCCTCGGCGTGCTCAGCGGCCTGCTGGCGATGGGGCACCTGCTCGTCACGGGTGAGGCCTCCCCTCCGGGCGGCCTGGCCGACTGGGCCTACCTCACCTACGGGCCGGTCGCGGCCGCCGGCCTGCTCACGCTGCCGCGGCACCCGGTGGCGGGCCCGTGGCGGCTCAAGGCGTGCGTCGAGGCCCTCATCGTCGTGTCGTCCCTCGGCTTCATCCTGGAGCGCCTGCTGGCCGACATGGCCCGCACCAGCGGGCAGGGCTCCAGCGCCAAGCTCGCGGCCATCGGCTACCCGGTGAACGCGGTCTTCGTCGTCGCCGTCCTGCTGACCGTCGTCCCTCGGCTGCAGGCCGAGCTGCGCCCCTTCCTGCGCTGGGCCGGCGCCGGGCTCACCCTCCTCATGGTGGGCGACCTCGGCTACAGCGTGGGGCTGCTGCACGGCTGGTACCGGCCGACGACCTGGCCCGCGGCCGCGACGCAGGCGGGGCTGGTGCTCATCGCCGGGTCGCTCGCGTTCGCGCGGAACGAGGTGACGCTGCTCGCGCCGGAACCGGCCGCGCCGACCCTGGTGGAGACGAGCGCGCCGTACCTGGCCGTCGTGCCGGGCATCGCGCACAGCAGCTACCTCATCGCGACCGGCCAGTCGTTCACCCGGGCCGAGATGGCGCTGGCCGTCACGATCGGCACCTTCCTCATCGCCCGGCAGCTGCTGAGCAACGCCGAGCACCGGCACGTCGTGCAGCGGCTCAGCCGTCGGGAGGGCGAGGCGGTGGCCGCGGCGCTGCGCGACCCGCTGACCCAGCTGGCCAACCGCACCGCGCTGCACGAGCGCCTCACCGCGCACCTCGACGCCCAGGAGCAGGTGACGCTGGCGCTGCTCGACCTCGACGACTTCAAGGACATCAACGACACGCACGGGCACGAGACGGGCGACGCCGTCCTGCTCGAGCTCGCCTCCCGCCTGCTGCGCGTCGTGCCTGCCGCGGCGCTCGTGGCGCGGCTCGGCGGCGACGAGTTCGCCGTCTGCGTGGCCGGCACGGTCGCCGAGCCGCTGGCGACGGACCTGCTCTCGCTCTTCGACGCGCCGGTCGTGCTCGGACCCCGCGAGTTCCGCATCACCGCGAGCATCGGGGTCGTCGTCGCCGGGAGCGACACGGCCAGCTCGGCGGTGGCGCTGTCGCACGTCGACGTCGCGATGTACGAGGCCAAGGCGCGCAAGGAGCCGCAGCGCTCGGGCGTCGTCGTGCTGGACAAGAAGGCGCGGGTCCAGGCCGCTGCGCGCGTGCAGCTGCGCGACGACGTGTCGCACCCGGACCTCGACCAGTTCCGGGTGCTCTACGAGCCGGTGGTGGACCTGGCCACCGGGCGCATCGTGGGCGCGGAGGCGCTGCTGCGCTGGCGGCACCCGCTGCTCGGCGAGGTCTCGCCCGCGACCTTCATCCCGCTCGCCGAGCAGGTCGGTGGCATCCAGCAGCTGGGCGAGCTGGCACTGCGGTCGGCCGTCGGCGACCTCGCCGGCTGGCTCGCAGCCGCGGACGCGCAAGGCGAGCCGCTGGGCGAGGCCGTGGTGGGCGTCAACCTCAGCCCGCGCCAGCTCGGCAGCCCGGGGCTGGTCGACCTCGTCCGCGCGGTCCTGGCCGAGCACGACGTCGCGCCGGAGCGGCTGGTCCTCGAGATCACCGAGGAGGCGCTGCTCGAGGACTGGGACACCGCCGTCGACGTCGTCCGCGAGCTCCGCGACCTCGGGGTCGGCGTCGCCGTGGACGACTTCGGCACGGGGTACTCCTCGATGCGGTACCTGCGCCGCTTCGAGACGAGCACGCTGAAGATCGACCGCGAGTTCGTGGAGGTCGTCGCCGACGAGCCGCGGACGCGGGCGCTGGTCGCGAGCGTGATCGACCTCGCCCGTGCCCTCGAGCTGGTCACCGTGGCGGAGGGCATCGAGACGCTCGACCAGCTCGAGGTGCTGCGCGCCCTCGGCTGCGGGCGCGCCCAGGGGTACCTGTTCGACCGGCCGATGGACCGTGACGCCTTCGGTGCGCTGCTGCTCGCGCGGCACACCTACCCCATGGGCCCGCACCCGGCGCAGCGCACGGTTCCCGTGCCGCGGGCGCACGGCGACGTGGCGCCGCTCCGCCACCTGGCCTGAGCCGAAGGCACGCCCCGGCGTTTCCCGGGGATGAGGTCGGGCACCGTTCGGGCGTGAACCTCGGCTTCGTGCTGCTCGGCGCGTGGGCGCAGCTGCTCGGCCTGCTCCTGCTGCTGGGGTACGTGGTGCTGCGCCGCCGAGGCCCGCGATGAGACGCGGGGTGGCGCTGCTGCTGGCGCTGCTCACGGCGTCGTGCGTCTCGCCGTCCCGCACCGACCGCGACTACGAGCTGAAGGCCGGGAACTCGGCCAAGGCGGTCGCCTCGTCCGTCGCCACGGCGCTGCTCGGCGTCGAGGCGGCCCGTCGGCACCGCGCCCCGGGGCCGTACCTGTCGGTGCTGATCGCGAGCGCGGAGGAGGACGCCTCCTCGGTGCAGTCGCAGTTCGACTCGGTGCAGCCGCCCTCGGCCCACGCCGACGCGCAGCGCGCGGAGCTCGACGACCTCCTGTCGCAGGCCGTCGACGGCCTGGCACTGCTGCGCATCACCGTGCGGCGCGGTGAGCTCGACCAGCTCGACACGAAGGCCCGGCCCCTGCGCGCCGTGCTGGTGCGGCTCCGCACGCTGTCGGAGGAGTGGCAGTGAAGCGGCTGCTCCAGGTCTTCCTCGGTGTCCTCACCGCCATCGGCGGCTTCGTCGACATCGGGGACCTGGTCGCCAACGCGCTCGTCGGGGCCAGGTTCGGCATGTCCCTGGCGTGGGTCGTGCTCGTCGGCGTGGTCGGCATCTGCCTGTTCGCCGAGATGTCCGGCCGGGTGGCTGCGGTCACCGGACGCGGGACGTTCGACCTCGTGCGCGAGCGGCTGGGGGTGCGGGCCGGCCTGCTCAACCTCGTCGCGTCGATGCTCGTCACCTTCCTCACGCTCGCGGCCGAGCTGGGGGGCGTGGCCCTCGCCATCGAGCTCGCGACGAGCGTGAACTACCTGCTCTTCGTCCCGCTCGTCGCCTTCCTGGTGTGGTTCGTCATCTGGCGGATGCCGTTCGAGCACATGGAGCGCGCCTTCGGTCTCCTCGGGCTCGCCCTCGTGGTCTTCGCGGTCGCGTTCTGGAAGCTCGGCCCCGACTGGGGCTCGATGCTGCACCAGGCCTCGCACCCCGCCGTACCGGACGGCGAGGGGCACCCGACGTACTGGTACTACGCCATCGCCCTGTTCGGCGCGGCGATGACGCCGTACGAGGTGTTCTTCTTCTCCTCGGGGGCGGTGGAGGAGGGCTGGACGAAGAAGGACCTGATGATCGAGCGGATCAACGTCTACCTGGGCTTCCCGCTCGGCGGGCTGCTCTCGATCGCGATCGCGGGGTGCACCTGGCTGGTCTTCATGCCCGCGGGGGTGGAGGTGGACCACCTCGACCAGGTGGCGCTGCCGGTCGCGCTTGCCGCGGGCAAGGTGGGGCTCGCGTTCGTCATCGTCGGCTTCGTGGCAGCGACGTTCGGGGCGGCGCTGGAGACCGGTCTGTCGACGGGGTACTCCATCGCGCAGTACCTGGGCTGGTCGTGGGGCAAGAGCGTGGCACCGGTGCGCGCGGCCCGGTTCCACGCCGTCGTCCTGGTCGCCATCGTGCTCGGCGCGATGCTCATCCTCACCACGGTCGACCCGATCATGGTGACGGAGTACAGCATCGTGTTCTCCGCCGTGGCGCTGCCGCTGACGTACTTCCCGATCCTCGTGGTCGCGAACGACCCGGGCTACATGGGGGAGGCGGTCAACAGCCGGCTCACCAACGCGCTCGGCACCGCGTACCTGGGGCTGCTGACCGTGGTGTCGCTCGCCGCCATCCCGCTCATGGTGGCGACGAAGGCGGGGCAGTGATGGCCGGCCGGGTGCTCGACCTCGCGCTCCACCTGCTGGACCGCCAGATCATCGACACCGACGGCAACCCGGTCGGCAACGTCGACGACGTCGAGATCGACGAGAGCGGGTACGTCGAGGCGCTGCTCGTGGGACCGCAGGCGGTCGCCGGGCGGCTGGGCGGACGGCTCGGGGAGTGGCTGGCGTTCTGGACCCGGGTGCTCCAGGGCGGCACGGAGCCGACGAGGATCCCGGTGGACCTGCTCACCGACCTGGGCTCCCACATCACGGTGGCGCGCAGCCGGACCGAGCTCGGCGCGCACCGCAACGAGGACCGCGCACGCGAGTACCTGATCGGCCGGATCCCGGGAGGTCGACGTGAGGGGGAGTGACGTGATCGGCCTGCCGGTCCTCGGCCGGGGCGGCCGCGTGCTCGGCAAGGTGCTCGACGTCCGGCTGGTGCAGGACGGCCCCCTGCGGGGCGCCTACGCGGCGCTGCGCGTGGACGCGCTCGTCGTCGGCCGGCACACCGTCGCCGCGCACCTCGGCTACGACCGGGCGCGGGTGAACGGGCCCTGGCTCGTCAACGCCGTCGTCAACGCGCTGACCCGGGGGAACGGCCTGCTCCCGTGGGACGAGGCCGAGATCGCCGACGGCGTCGTGCGCTGCGAGCGCGACGCGCTCGACCCGGTGCCGCCGATCTGAGGTCAGGCGGTGCCGCGGTACTCGGCGACGAGCAGCGCGAGGTCGTCGCTGAGCGGGCCACCGGTCCGGCGCCGGACCTCCTTGAGGATGTCGTCGAGCACCCGGTCGAGCGGGGCGGAGGCGAGCGGTGCGGTCACCTCGTCGCGGTCGACGAAGCCGCCCCGGGTGTCACGGGCCTCGATGAGCCCATCGGTGTACAGCAGCAGCCGGTCGCCGTGCGACAGCGTGCCGCTGATGAGCAGCGGCTCGACGCCGAGCCCGAGCGGCACCGTCGCGGGGCAGGTCACCTCGTGCGTGCCCGCCGCCGAGACCAGCAGCGGCGCCGGGTGCCCGCAGCTGACGAGGGTGAAGGTGCCGTCGTCGTTGAGGTCGGCGATGAGGGCGGTGACGAAGTCCTCGTCGTCGAGGTAGGTGCGGACCCGGCGGTCGATCTGCCGCGCCACCTGCACGAGGTCGTCGAGGTCGGCCGCTGCGGCCCGGAACTCGCCCAGGACGATCGTCGCGATGCGCACGGCGTCCAGCCCCTTGCCGCGCACGTCGCCGATGAGCAGCCGGACCGCGCCGGGCCGCGCGATGGTCTCGTAGAGGTCGCCGCCGACCAGCGCCTCCGCCGCGGCGCTGATGTAGCGCGCGGCCAGGGCGATGGAGCCGATCTGGTGCGGGGGCCGGGCCAGGATCGCGTGCTGCGCGGCCTCCGCCACGCGCATGACGTCGGCCAGCCGCGTCGACTGCTCGTTGAAGGCGTGCGCCGTCTCCACCGCGACCGCGGCCCGCCGGGCCAGGTCCTCCGCGAGCGGGATGTCCTCCTCGCGGAAGCGCCGGCCGGACTCGGCGTGGATCATCGTGATCGCCCCGATGACCCCTGTGCGCCCGGTGAGCGGTACGACGAGCGCGCTGGTCATGCCGAGCCCCTTGACGAGCTCGAGGTGGTCCGCGTCGCGGGCGGTGCGCTCCAGCAGCTCCATGGAGATCTCGGGGTACAGCTCGCTGACGCCGGTGCGCATCACCT
The DNA here is from genome assembly GCA_035495395.1 of Mycobacteriales bacterium. Lineage (GTDB taxonomy): Bacteria > Actinomycetota > Actinomycetes > Mycobacteriales > SCTD01 > RYN-111. The sequence goes on from DATJGA010000307.1 coordinate 9,005, forward strand.
GGGGCGCGCCCTGCTGGGCGGACATGTCCGTCGGGTAGGTGCCCTGCAGGCTGCGCGCCCAGGCGGTCCGCTCCGGGTTGAAGTGCGTGATGCCCACGGTCTGCGCCTGCCCCTGCTCGAGGAGCTGGACGACGCACCAGTCCGCGAGGGTGGGCACGACGAGGTCGGCCAGCGCCTGCAGCACCGCCCGGTGGTCGAGGGTGCTGCTCAGCACGACGGAGGCCTCCGCGAGCAGCGCCAGCTTGTCGGCCGCCAGGCCCGCGGCCGAGGTCGCCAGCGCGCGCTCCAGCGCCTGCGCCGTCACGCCCGCGAGCGTGTTGAGCATCGTCAGCTGGGAGTCCTCCTGCACCGGCCCCGAGCCGATGAAGCGCAGCGCGAGCACGCCGAGCTTGTGGCTGCCGACGATGAGCGGCGCGACGAGCAGCCGCATGTCCTCCGGGTAGGTGCCCGCGAGGTGCGGGTACTGGCTCGCCAGGTCGCTCCGGTTGCGGAAGACCAGCGACTCGCCGCTGCGCAGCGCGTTGCCGCCGGGCAGGTCGGCGTCGAGCGGGTAGGCGTCGTACTCGCGCGCGAGGACCTCGTCCCCCTGACCGTCGCGGTGGACGGAGCGCAGCATCCCGTCGTCGTCGAGCAGGTAGACGACGGCGACGTCGGCCAGCAGGATCTCGCGGGAGTTGTCGACCACGGCGCGGGCGACGTCCTGCACCGTCGCGGCGGCCGCGAGGTCGGCGGTCACGCGCTGCAGCATGGCGAGCCGGGTGGCCACCTCCTGCAGCGGCGCCACCTTCGTGAACTCCTCGGCCAGCCGCTCGGCGAACGGCACGGGCTGGCTCGGCTTCTCCCCGGCGACCTGACGGCGGAGCGCGTCGACCAGCGCTTCGACGTACCAGCGGCGGAACACCTTGTGGACCGGCGGGGCCTCGAGCGTGAGCAGCCGTGCGCTGCGGGCGTACCTGTCCGCCTCGTCGAGGGCGAGCAGGTACCGCTCCCCGGCCTCGGCGGCGCCGGCAGGGAGGTGCAGCGACAGGTGCGTCATGGCGAGGCCGCGGCCGGCTGCGGCCAGGGCCTGCTCCTTGATCTGCGTCCGCGCGACGGCGAAGTCCTGCACCACCGACTGCACGAGCCGGTCGAGCCAGGTCGGCCGGGACTCCGCCTCGTCGGAGGAGGCGAGCACGAACTCGCGCACGAGGTTGTCGACGTGGGACTTCGCCTCGAGCAGGAGGTCGGTCGGCACGTCGCCGAGCTCGACGGTGAACCGCTCGGCGGACTGCGGGCCGTCCTGCCATTCGCGCAGCACGCCCGCGAGGTCGAACGCCGTCGGGTCGCCGTGAGGGGACGCGACGCCGTTGGCGGGGATCTCGGCCCAGATGACCTTCCCGCCGCCCTCGACCTGCTCGACGCCCCACTCGCTGGACAGCGCGGCGACCAGCGCCAGGCCACGACCGGTCATCGACTGACCCGCGTCGCGGATGCGCACCGGCGGGCGCGGGCCGAAGTCGACCACCTCCACCCGGGAGCCCTGCGCGTGCTGCACGACCCGCACGGTGATGGGGGGCCGCCCGTGCAGGACGGCGTTGGTCACCAGCTCGGCGACCACCAGCTCCGCATCACCCGCGACGGACGCGGGGGCGTCGCCGAGGGCGGCGACGGTGAACTTGCGCGCCTGCGCGACGGCGTCACGATCCAGCCCGAGCGACAGCTCGTGCACCGTCGTGTCCAAGGTCCCTCCCCCGCCGCAGCACGCGACGCCCGCGGGTCACGCCGGCATCTGGCAAGCAGCATTCCCCACTGTCGCGGGTTTTGAACGGAACGTGAGGCCGTGGCGTTCGCGAGTGCCGCAGCGGGGGAGGTACCGCCGCCTCAGCCGTCGATCGCGGGCCGGTCGCCCTTGGTCGAGACGAGGATCTTGCGCGGCTTCGCCTGCTCGGCGACGGGGACCCGCAGGGTGAGCACACCGGCGTCGTAACCGGCCGCGATGTGCTCGGTGTCCAGGTTGTCCCCGAGGACGAGCTGGCGGCTGAACACGCCGCGCGGGCGCTCGGAGGCGAGCATGTCGGCGTCGACGGCCGGCAGCGGCCGCTCCGCGCGCACCGTGACGACGTTGCGCTCGACGTCGAGGTCGATCGAGTCGGGGTTCACGCCGGGCAGGTCGAACTCCACGACGAGCGTGTCGCCGTCGCGCCAGGCGTCCATCGGCATCGCCGAGGGCCGGGCCGCCGTGCCGTTCGCGCCGAAGACCTGCTGGGTGAGCCGGTCCAGCTCGCGGAAGGGGTCGGTGCGCATGAGCATCGGGATCCACCTCCAGTGGTCGGTCTGCGCCCTCCCAGATCTGTTTTGGAAGGTGTAGATTTTCTGTACCACAGCAGGCATGATGCCCGCAAGAGCCGCCAGGAGGTGAGCCCGATGGACCTCGCGCAGCCCGACCCGACCCGGGGCCTGTTCGGCATCTCCGTGGCGTCGGAGCTCGTCGGGATGCAGCCGCAGGCGCTGCGCCTCTACGAGGCCCGCGGCCTGCTGCAGCCAGAGCGCACGGACGGGGGCACCCGCCGCTACAGCACGCGCGACCTCGAGCGGCTGCAGCGGATCGGCGAGCTGCTGGCGGGGGGCCTCAACCTGGCCGGCATCAGCATGGTGCTCGCCCTCGAGGCCGAGAACGACCGGTTGCGCGCGAGCCGGGCCCGCGACCGCCGCTAGGGTGCGCCGGGTGCGGATCACCCTGGGCGAGGACGCGCCACTGGTCGACGCGACGGCGTGGGTCGCGCCCGGAGCCGTGCTCGCGGGGCGGGTGCAGGTCGAGGCGGGCGCCAGCGTCTGGTACGCCACCGTCGTCCGCGGCGACG
>DATJGA010000308.1:0-3002 GCA_035495395.1 Mycobacteriales bacterium
TCGGGCCGCGTCGTCGCCGACGGCGGCACTCCCTGGTCACCACGAGCCCGGACCTAGCATCAGGCCATGCCCGAAGGTCCCGCTCCCGTCCCGCCTCCTCCCACCCGTCCTGACGGCCTCGTGCTCTCGCCGTTCCGTGCCCTGCGGTACGACGCCGACCGCGTCGACCTCACCTCGGTCACCTCGCCGCCGTACGACGTCCTGGACGCCGCCGGCGTCGCGGCGCTCGAGGAGGCGAGCGACGTCAACGTCGTGCGTCTCATCCTCCCACGGGACGGAGCGGTCGAGGGGGACCGCTACGAGCGCGCCGCCGCCACGCTGCGCAGCTGGCGTGATCGCGGCGTCCTGCGGCACGACGAGGAGCCCGCGCTGTACGTGTACGAGCAGGCGTCCGCCACGCACACCCAGCGCGGGCTGGTGGGGGCGCTGGCGCTCAGCCCTGCGGAGGACGGGATCGTCCTGCCGCACGAGAACACGATGTCCGACACCGTCTCCGACCGGCTCGCGCTCTACACGGCCGTGCAGGCCGACCTGGAGCCGATCTTCCTCGTGTACGCCGGCGGCGGAGCAGCCAGCGCCGCCGTCGCGGGGGTCGACGCGCGGACCCCGCTGGTGGACGCGACCCTCGCGGACGGCCTGCGGCACCGGCTGTGGGCCCTCACCGACCCCGCCGAGCTGGCGGCGGTCGCGGCGGACCTGCGACCGCGGACGGCCCTCATCGCGGACGGGCACCACCGGTACGCCACGTACCTGCAGCGCCAGGCTGCCGCGCACGCCGGCGGGGCCGGGGCGGGGCCGTGGGACGCCGGGCTGGTCCTGCTCGTCGACACGACCAGCTTCGGCCCCGAGGTGCACCCGATCCACCGGGTCGTGCCGGGGGTGGGCGTCGAGGAGCTGGCCCGCCGTGCGTCGGAGGTGGGGCGGGTCACCGAGCTCGACGGCGGCGGCGTCGACGCCGCGCTCGACGCGCTGCGAGACGCCGGGCGGCGCGGCTCGGCGTACCTGCTCGCGGACGGTGCGGGGCAGGTCCTGCGCCTGGTGACGGACCTGTCCCCGGACGGAGTGGGAGCCGCGCTGCCGGCAGAGCGCTCGGACGCCTGGCGCGGGCTGGACGTCACGGTCCTGCACCACTACCTCGTGCCCGTCGTGTGGGGGCTGCACGACGACACCGACACCGTCCGCTTCGAGCACGACGTCGAGGCGACGCTGGCGACCGCCGCGCGGACGGGCGGTACGGCGGTCCTGCTCAACGCGACGCCCCCGGACGTGGTCGCGGCGGTCGCCGAGCAGGGCGAGCGGATGCCCCGCAAGTCGACGCTGTTCACCCCCAAGCCCCGGACCGGCATGGTGATCCGGGACCACCACGTGGAGTGAGGGCTCAGGCCGCGCGGGTCAGCCGCTTCCCGCGCCCCACCTCGACCTCGTAGCGGGAGCCGGTGGCACCGCCGGCGGTGCGGAAGAAGCGGCGGCGCAGGGCGCCGTGCACCTCCAGCACGTCGCCGGGCCGCCAGCCCAGCGCAGCGCGCCGCACGGCGGCCGCACGGGCGACGCAGTCGAGGGTGTCGACCGCCGCCCCCCGCGCACCCGCGGACCGGGCAGTCGGCGGGCGGTCGACGACGAGCCGGAAGGTCGCCAGCACGTCGCCGCTCGGGAGCGACCGCTCCTCGGGCTCGGCGGCCAGACGACCCACCAGCAGGACCTCGTTGCGGGACGCGCTCTCCATGACTCCTCCTCGACGTGGGTGCCGAGGCACTCTCACGGAGCGCAGCAGGAGGCGGGCACGCCCCGTCGAGCGTGTGGACGAGGCGCGGCGCTGGGGACTCAGTCGCGCTCGGCGGCCGGCTCGTCCGGGTCGTCGTCGTGGTCCGGCTGCAGGTCCTCGAGCACGAGCCCGTCGAGCTCGAGCAGACGCTCCTCGGCGTCGGTCTCGCCCTCGGGGTCCGCCTCGGCCGCCGCAGCGAACCACTGGCGGGCCTCGTCCTCGCGGCCCAGCGCCAGCAGCGCGTCGGCGTACGCGTAGCGCAGCCGACCCGTCCACGGCTTCACGGGTCCCGTCAGCGCACCGATCTCCAGCATGTGCGCCGCTGCCTCGAGCTGGCCCCGGTCCCGGCGCGCGCCGCTGCACACGATGAGCAGCTCGACCCGCGCGGCCGGGCTGAGCCGGTCGACGTCCTTGTCCTCGGCGAGGGCCAGCGCCCGGTCGGGGCGGCCGAGCGCGCGCTCGCAGTCCGCCATGACGGCGAGGTGGTCCGGCTCGCCCGTGATGCGCCGCGCGGCGCGCAGCTCCGCGAGCGCCTCGGTCCACTCCCCCGCCACGTAGGCCACGAGGCCGTTGGCCTCGCGCACGGCCCCCACCCGGCCCGCCATCGCGGTCGCAGCGCGGGCGTGGCGCAGCGCCTGCTCCGGTGCCTCGTCCATGAGCCGGCCGGCCATCACCAGGTGGCGCGCCACGAGGTCGGCGGTGTCCTTGGTCAGGGCGAGCAGCTGCTTGCGGGTCTGCGCGTCCAGCTCGCGCGCGTCCACGTCCTCCGGGACGTGCACCCGGGTGCGCTCGCGTCGCGCCTCCCGGCGCGGGTCGTACGGGCGGTCGTCAGGGGTGCCGCGGCGCTCGTCGGCCCGTGGCCGGCGGTCGCCGGTGGGTCGGCCCTGCTCACGGCCGCTCCCGGAGCCCGCGCTGCGCGGCGCCGGGCGCCCGGTTGCCGGAGGGCGCCCTGACCCGCTGCCGGGGCGTGCCGGCCTGCGCGGAGGGCGGGGGGGACCTGCGTCGTCCGGGGCCATGACGTGCCGTGCTCCTGGTCGCTGTCGGGAATCCGGGGGAAAACACAAGGAGGGCCAACCCTGCTGGGCTGGCCCTCCTTGTAAAAGAATGTCCGGCGGCGTCCTACTCTCCCACACAGTCTCCCGTGCAGTACCATCGGCGCTGAGAGGCTTAGCTTCCGGGTTCGGAATGTGACCGGGCGTTTCCCTCTCGCCATGGCCGCCGTAACTCTATGGAGATGTCG
>DATJGA010000309.1:0-4055 GCA_035495395.1 Mycobacteriales bacterium
CACGTGCTTGACCGGCGTCGCGCGCAGCGGCCCGGGCCCGAGGATCTCCACCTCGGCGGCGGTGCGCAGGTCCAGGACCGTGCCCAGCCCGCGGCGCCGCAGCTCCTCCACGTCCTCGGGGGTGAGGTCCTGCAGGTTGTCCGCGCGCAGCAGCACGCCGCTGCGGGTGACCCGCCCGTCGACGGTCGGCAGGCCCCCCAGGTCGCGCGCGTTGACGGCTCCGGCGAGGTCGATCCAGCTCACGCCCAAGACTCTCGCACGCGTGCTCCCGGTAGGCTGACGCGGTGTCCCAGCCCCTCGTCGCGCGCGTCCGCCCGCTGGTCGCGGAGCTGGCGAAGTTCCTCGTCGTGGGCGGGTTCTGCTTCGTGCTCGACGTGGTCGTGGCCTACCTGCTGCGCTTCAAGGTCGGGCTGGGCCCCACCACCTCGAAGACGCTGTCGACGGTGCTCGCCACCGCCGTGTCGTACGCCGGCAACCGGCTGTGGTCGTTCGCGCACCGGGTCGACGCCGACGGCAGCCAGGGCCAGGACATCAGCGTGTACGCCGCGATCAACGTCGTCGGCCTCGTCATCACGCTGGTGCCGGTCGACGTGGCCCACTACCTGCTGAGCGAGACCAGCCCGCTGGCCTTCACGGTCAGCGGCGTCCTCGGTACGGCGGTGGCCACCGTCTTCCGGTTCTGGGCCTACCGCCGCTACGTGTTCGACCTCGACCCCGACCTCGCCGAACGGACCGCCCTCGTCTGATGCGTGCGCTCCTCGTCGCGCTGTGCGCGACCGCTGCCCTCACCACGGCCTGCACCGGGTCCTCGCCGCACGCCGCGCCGACCCCGAGCCCGACGCCCGACGCCTACACCGACCTGGCGCCGCCGCACTCCCCCGGGGTCGGCGACTTCGACCAGGCCACCTCGCAGCGCGCCTACGAGGCCGTGCACGGGCTGCTCGCGCTCACCCTCCTCGACCGCGACACGCTCGAGGGCAGGAACACCGCGACGCTGCTCGAGGAGCTCAGCGTCCCCAACCCCGACCTCAGCGTCGCCCCCTACCTGCGCACGCCGACGCGTCGCGGCCTCGACATCCGCCCGCTGCTGGCCCGCACCGTCACGCTGCGCGAGCCCCACGTCGACGTGGTGCGCAGCAGCTACACCGCCGACGAGGTGCAGGGCATCGCCGGCGAGCAGGGCATCCGCGTCACCTGGGACGGGGCGCTGCGCTACCGGGTGACCGTCGGCGGCGCGAACCTCGAGCTCGCCTACGTGCTGCACGTGTCGTACGTCTTCGCGCCCGTCGCGAACGAGCCCGGCGGCCTGCGGCTGGTGCAGGTCCTGCCCGGGAGCTCGCACGCCGCACGGGTCGTCACGAGCTGCCTCGACAAGGGCGTGCTCCTGCCGACGGCCGGAAGCCCGAGCAGCAGCGACTTCGGCCCCGGCCCGTGGCCGCCCGCCACCGGCAGGGTCGCCGCCTGCCCGGTCTGAGGCTCAGCTCGCCCGGCGTACCAGGAAGGGGCTGAGCGAGCGGAAGCCGCGCACGGAGCGGCGCTCGAGCGGCCGGACGCTCAGGGTCTCGTCGTCGGCGAGCGCCGCGGCCGCGACCCGGTCGACCAGCACCGAGGAGGGGCGGGCCTCGTCCGAGAGCCGGCTCGCCAGGTTGACCGCCTCGCCGTAGACGTCGCCGAGCCGCTCCAGGACCGCCCCGGTGGCCAGGCCGGCGCGCACGGAGGGCAGGTCGTCGTCGGCCGCGTGCGCCTCGACCGTCTCGAGCGCGACCTCCACGGCGGTGCGCGGCGACGAGGTGACGAACAGCACGCCGTCCCCGAGGGTCTTCACGACGCGGCCCCCCACCGCGGCCACCCGCAGCGAGACCCCCCGCTCGAACACCTCGAGGGTCTTCTCCAGCCGCGCCGGGTCCCACTCCCGGCTGGACCGGGTGTAGTCGACGAGGTCGACGAAGCCGACGGTGAGGGAGGACAGCTCGTCCGGCGAGCGCTCCGAGGCCAGCGCGCGCTGCACCGCGGCGGCGAACTGACGGCGCCAGACGAACATCAGCAGCGCCTCGATGCGGGGCACGGCCAGCTCGGCCACGCCCAGCGCGGCTCCGGTCACGTCCTCGACGTCCGCGTCGCCCGCCACCTTCCGGAACACGTCCAGCTGCGCCTCGGCCAGCCGGGCCAGCGACTGCCCGATGGTGCGCGCCATGACGAGGTAGGTGGCGGAGTCGACGATGCCGGTGGCGAGCAGCGCCGCCGAGTCCTCGAGGGCCTGCACGTCGAGCTCGGTGAACGCGACGACGCCGTCGGGCACCTCGGGGAACCCCAGCGCCGCCCACACGTCGAGGACCAGCTCCTCGGGCAGGTCGACCCGGGACAGCACGTCGCCCCTGGTCAGGCTCAGCGGCGCGCCCAGCAGCACCCGGTCGAGGTCGTCCACGCCGGAAGGCTAGGCCTTGGCGGAGCGCAGGCGTAGCGTCGGAGGGGTGACGGGCCGGGCCAAGGCCTACTTCGGGATCCGCGGCGTCGCCCTCGTGGCGTTCGTGCTCTCCTGGTCCGTGATGCCGCCCGGGATGTGGGCGGCCGGGGTCGCCATCGTGGCGGGCATCGCGGGCATCCTCACCTGCATCGGCGTCAACGCCGGCGGACCCGGCGAGCAGGCCGGCGCCCGGCTGGAGGCGACCCGCTTCGAGCGGGTGCGGCCGCCGCAGGGCGACTGGCCGCCGTACGACGAGGACCGGATCGTGGAGGGCGAGGTCGTGCGGCCCTCCGTCAGGCCTCCCGACCAGCGGACTGGATGAGCTCGTAGAGCTGGTGCTGCACCTCGGCCACCCGCGGGACGTCGGTGAGCACGACCTGGCCGCGCTCCCCCGCCGACTCGACGGTGAGGGTGCCGCACCGCAGCACCCGCTCGAGCAGGTTCTCGCTGAACGACACGTCGTTGATGCGGTTCAGCGGCACGTCGCGCCCGGTGCGGGTGAGGATCCCCACTCGCGTCACGACGCGCTTGGTGGTGAAGACGAACAGCGTGGTGCGCCAGCGCAGGAAGGGCACGACGAACAGCAGGAGGACCAGCAGCAGGCCGACGCCGGTGGTGGCCCAGCGGGCCCAGGTCTGGTCGAACCGGGCGAGCAGGAAGCCGGCCACGGCCAGCACGACGAGCAGCTCGAGCACCGGCACGACCAGGGTCTTCCAGTGCGGGTGCGTCTCGAGGACGACGGTCTCGTCCTCCGACAGCAGCTTCCTCGGGTACGCCATGAGCGGATCATGCCGCTCCTACCTCAGGTGCACCACGTCCCCGGCCGCGTACGGCGTGCCGTCGACGACGAGCCGGCCGTGCTCGTCGACGGCCTCGGCGGTGCCCTCGACGACCTCGCCGCCGGGGAGGTGCACCTGCACGGCCCGGCCCAGCGTGCTGCAGGCCTCCCGGTACGCCAGGCGGTCCGGCGGCGTGAAGGACATGGCGCGGAGCACGGCGCGCAGCAGGGTGTCGCGGTCGGTGGTGCGGGCGCCCTCCTGGGCCAGCGACGTGGCCCGCTCGTCGGGCAGCTCCTCCGGCCGGGTCGTGACGTTGAGCCCGAGGCCCACCACGACCGCCCCGTCGACGGCCTCGGCGAGCAGGCCGGCGACCTTGCGCTCCCCGACGAGCACGTCGTTGGGCCACTTGAGCACCGCGTCCACCTCGGCGTGCTCCCGCAGCGCCCGCGCGACGGCCAGGCCGGCGAGCAGCGGCACCCAGCCGGGGTCGTCGGTCACCGGCCGCAGCAGCAGCGAGCAGGTGAGCCCGGCGCGGGGCGGGGACACCCAGGTGCGGTCGAGCCGGCCGCGGCCCGCGGTCTGCTCCTCGGCGACGACGCACAGCCCGGCGGCCTCGCCCGCCCGGGCCCGCTCGGCCGCGACCGCGTTGGTGGACGCGGTGACCGGCAGCACCTCCACCCGCCAGCCGTCCTGGGCGAGGGCGTGGCTCAGTGCCTCCGCGCGCAGCGGTGGGCGGTCGAGGTCGCCGTACACGCCTCCAGAGTGCACCGATAGCCTTTCGGCTCGTGACCGAGCCTGACATCCACACCACC
>DATJGA010000310.1:0-13352 GCA_035495395.1 Mycobacteriales bacterium
CGTCCACGGGTTCGAGGTGTCCTCGAACCGCGGCTCGAGGTACCGCTCCGGCCGGAACTCCTCCGGCTCGGGGAACACCTCGCCCAGCCGGTTCGAGACCGCGGGCGTCGCACCGACCAGCTGCCCCTTGCGGATCGAGAAGCCGCCGACCTCGAGGTCCTCCTGCGCCACGCGCAGCAGCAGGATGAGCGGTGGGTGCAGCCGGAGCGTCTCCTTCACGCACGCGTCGAGGCACGGGATCTCGCGCAGCGCCTGGAAGCTCACCGACGACCCGTCGGCGTAGAGCGCGTCGAGCTCGTCGACGACCTTTGCCATCCACTCCGGGTGGCGGAGCAGCTCGATGAGGGTCCAGGCCGCCGTACCGGAGGTGGTGTGGTGGCCGGCGAACATCATCGAGATGAACATGCCGGTGATCTCGTCGGCGGTGAACCGCTTCGTGCCGTCCTCGTGGGTCAGCGTCATGAGCACGTCGAGCAGGTCGCGGTCGTCGCCGGCCGGCGCGGTGCGGCTCGCCATGATGCCCTCGACGAGCTGCACCATCTCGACCCGCGCGGCGTCGCGGCGCCGGAAGCTGTCGAGGTCGGCGTACGGGTCGACGAAGGCGAGCGCGTCGGTGCCGCGCTCGAGGTCGTGGTACAGCCGGGCGAAGCGGCCGTCGAGCTGGTGCCGGAACTTCGGCCCGATCAGGCACGAGGACGACGTGTAGATGGTCAGCTCGGCGAAGAAGTCGAGCAGGTCGATCGTGCGCGGCCCGGTCCAGTCCTGGACGGCGGCGTCAGCCTCGGCCGCGATGACCTCCGCGTGACCGACCATCTGGTGCCCCTGCAGCGCGGTGCTGCGGAGCATCTCGCCGCGCCGCTCCGGGGGCGCGTCGAAGACGACGCCCTCGCCGAAGATGGGCTTCATGAACGGGTAGGCCGCGGCCTGGTCGAGCACGTCGTCGGGACGGCGGAAGTACCACTCGTTGACCTCGGGTCCGGACAGCAGCACGACGGTGCGGCCGGCGAGGTCGAACGCGCCGACCTCGCCGCACTCGTCGTGCACCCGGCGCAGCAGGCCGATCGGGTCGGTGCGCAGCTCCTGGAGGTGACCGTGCTCGTGCTCGCCCCCGGAGACCATGCGCGGCGCGGTCGCGGTCGTCGTCATCGGTCTCCCTTGCGACGTGCCGGTGGCGCCACCGGCTCCACCTCGAGGACGCTGAACGTGACGCCGGGCGGGGCGCCCACCACCGCAGCCACTGCCGCGGCGATGCCGCTGGCCGGCAGGAACGCGGGGTGCCGGGCGAGGCCCCAGTGCTGCCAGGAGCGCAGGATCTCGTCGGTGACCTGCTGGTCCCAGTCCCAGCCCATCTCCGTGAGCGTCTGCCCGGGCCGGACGGTGCTCACCCGCACGCCGGTGCCCTCGAGCTCCATCTGCAGCGCGGCGATCATCCCCTCGAGCGCGAACTTCGAGGTCACGTACGGCGCGACGCCGGGCCGCGGGGCCTTCACCACCTCGGAGGTGACGAAGACGAGGTCGCCGCGACCGCGGGCGACCATGCCGGGGCCGAAGGCCCGGACGAGGGCGTGCGCGCCGATGAGGTTGACCTGCAGGTGCTCGAGCAGGTCCGCCTCGGTCGCCTCGAGGGTCTTGGCCGGTCGCTGCGCCCCGGCGTTCGACACCAGCTCCTCGACCTCGCCGAAGGCCTCGGTGGCTCGTCGTACGAAGGCGTCCCGGGAGGCGGCGTCGGTGAGGTCGAGCGGGAGGGCGACGGCCCGTCCGCCGGCCTCGGCGATCTCGGCGGCGACCTTCTCGCAGCGGTCCAGCCGCCGCGCGCCGAGGACCACGGGGTGGCCGGCGGCGGCCAGCGTGCGCGCGGTCGCCTCGCCGATGCCGGAGGAGGCCCCGGTGACGACGACCGGCCGGTCGGTCGGCGTCATCGCCGTACCACCGTCGTGGGCAGGTGGGCGAAGCCGCGCACGTTGACCGAGTGCACGCGCTCGGCGCGCGCGGTGTCGAGGTCCCAGGTCGCGACCTTGCCCAGCAGCTCCTCGAGGACGACGCGCGCCTCGAGCCGGGCGAGGGAGGCGCCGAGGCAGAAGTGCCCGCCGTTGCCGAAGCTGAGCAGCGCCGAGGTGTCGCGGTCGAGGTCGAAGACGTCCGGGTCCGGGAACACCCGCGGGTCGCGGTTGGCGGAGCCGACGAGCAGCAGCACCCGGTCGCCCTTCGGGACGACCGCGCCGTGCAGGGGCACGTCGGTCGTCGCCGTGCGGGCCAGCACCTGGCTGGACGCGTCGTACCGCAGGGTCTCGTCCACCCACCGCGGTACGGCGGACGGGTCGGCCAGCACGGCCTGCTGGGCCGCCGGGTTCTGGTGCGCCCAGAACCACGCGTTGCCGAGCAGCTTCGTCGTCGTCTCGTTGCCGGCGACGACCATGAGGAACAGGAACGCGCACAGCTCGTCGTCGGTGAGGTGCTCGTCGTCGAGCTCGACGTCGAGGAGAGCCGAGGTCAGGTCGTCCTGGCGCTGCCGGCGCCGCTCCGCGATGAGGTCGAGGTAGTAGACGATCAGCTGGAGCGAGGCGTCGGCGGCGACCGGCGGGACGTCCAGGACGCCGTCCTCGCGGTGCACGACGAGGTCGGCGAGGCGGCGCAGCTCGGTCCGGTCCGCGGCCGGCACGCCCAGCAGCTCCGAGATGACGTCCATCGGCACCTTGCCGGCCAGGTCGTCGATGAAGTCGAACGCGTCGCTCGCCAGGGCCGCGTCGAGGTGCTCGCGGGTGATCTCGCGGACCCGGCCCTCGAGCTCGCGGACCCGCCGCGGGGTGAAGCCCTTGCTCACCAGCTGGCGCATGCGGAAGTGCCGCGGGTCGTCCATCGCCAGGAAGGACATGACCTTCGACGCGTGCGGGCCGGTCGCCGCCGGGTCGAGGGAGACCCCGTCGGCGCTGGAGAACCGCTCGGCGTCGCGGAACCCCTCGAGGACGTCGGCGTGCCGCGACAGGGCCCAGAAGCCCAGCGCCTCGTTGCGGTAGAGCGGCGCCTCCTCCCGCAGCCAGACGTACGTCGGGTACGGGTCCTCGTGCCAGGCGTAGTCGTAGGGGTCGAAGACCCGGGCCGTCGTCGTCACCGCCGGCCCACCACCCGGGTCGCGAGCTCGGCGACCATCGGCGCGACCGCGCGGTAGTCGAGCTGGCCCATGCCGGCGGTGAGCAGGCCACCGGTGAACGCCATCGTGAGCCCGAGCTGGCTCGCGGGCGCGACCTTCGGACCGAGCGCCGCCGCCAGCCGCTCGGCGAACTGCTGCCCGATCTGCTCGCGCAGCCGGCGCACGTCGGGGTCGTGCGCGAGCAGCGCCGTCGTCACCCCGGCGGCGAGCTCGGGCTCGTCGGCCACGAGCATGGCGACCGGCCCGAGCGCGGCCTCCACGCGCTGCGCCACGGTGGAGCGCGCGGGGACGTCGAGCGGCGGCAGCGCCGCCACCCGGCTCCAGAAGACGCTCGCGAGCAGGTGCTCCTTGCTGCTGAAGTACGTGTACGCCGTGGCAGGGGAGACGCCGGCGGTACGGGCCACGTTGCGGACCGTGAGCCCGTCGTACCCGCTGGTGGCGACCTGGGCGACGGCGGCGTCCAGCAGGCGCGACGTGGTGTCGCCGTTGCGCCCCGACAGCAGCCGGCGCGGCGTCTCCTGCAGCGGACTGGACATGTGTCTAGACACTAGTCCGGACGGTCTGCCCGGGCAAGGGCCGGGCGCCGAACCGGAAGCCGGCTCCGGTGCTCACGTGCGCGACGGCGAGCTCGGGGACCGCTGGGGCGGGGTCTGCCGCCGGGTCGACGACGACGAGCAGGTCGGCGCCGTCCTCGTGCACGCGCACCTGCGGCACGGCTGCCTGCAGGAAGGCAGCGACCAGCGTGCCGCGCTCCGGCAGGCTGAGCCAGGTCGCGTCGTCCCCGTCGCCGCGACCGAGCGAGAGCCGGACGTGCCGGTCGTCCTCGAGCTCGACCTGCGCCTCCGTGTAGGCGACGGGGGCCAGCGCCGGGTGCAGGGCGAGCAGCGAGGCGACGCCATCTGCCGTGGCCGGCAGGTCGAAGGCGCGCTGCAGCCGTTGCGAGGTCAGCCCGCACCAGCCGCGGACCAGCCGGGGCAGCATCCCCGCGGCGACGTCGGCACCGAGCCGCTCGGTCACGGCCAGCACGAAGGAGCGCACGAGCAGGTGGCTCTGCGTCGCCAGCTCGTCGAGCACCACCCGCTGCGCCGCACCGCTCAGGTCCTCGAGCGCGAAGTCGGGGTCGAACGGCCCGCTGCGGTTCGGCAGCCCGCCGTCGTCGCTGTCCGCGTAGGACGGGACCGGGAGCCGGGCGGCGCGGGAGGCGGCCACCCGCTCCTCGAGCGGGGAGGGGGCGACGGTCTCTGCACCGGGGACGACGTCGACCCGCCAGGCGCAGTGCGGCACGCGGTCCGCGGGTACCCGGGGTGGGCGGTGCAGCGGGCGCACCTGGACGAGCGGGTTCGTCGCCCCCGCGGTCGCGTCGAACGTCGGGTCCTCGATGGCGTGGCACATGCCGTGCACGAACTGCTCGCCCATCGGCTCGACGTCCATGAGGGCGCCGCAGTGCGCCAGCCAGAACTCGCCGTGGTCGCGGTCGTGCAGCGCGAAGCGGAAGTCGAGGAACTGGTGCGGGGCGCCGACGTCGAGCTGCAGCGCCTTGAACACCGCGTCGACCCCGTCGCCCTCGATGCCCATGGCCGCGCGCATCCGGCGCGTGTAGACGGGGGAAGCCGCTTGCCACTCGGCGATCGCGAGGTCCTGCATCGTCTGGCGGTCGGCGACCTCGAGCACCAGCGCCATCCCGACGCGGTCCTGCAGGTGGCCGTGCATCATCCACTCGCGGCCGAGCACCGCCCGGGTCGTCCGGTCGAGCCCGTCGACGCGCAGCGGCATGAGCCGCACCGTAGGAGCCCGCTGGACACCTGTCCAGACCGGACTAGGGTCAGCTCGTGCCCCTGTCGCTGCCCGAGGACCGACCGGACGGTCTCGACTCCCCGGTGACCGTGAAGGTCATCAAGGCGATGTCCCGGGTCCAGGTGGCGGCGTTCCGGCTGACGAACGGCCGGGTCGGCAGCAGCTGGCGGATCGGCGCGGGGTTCCGCAAGCCGGTGCCGACGCTGCTGCTCGACCACGTCGGGCGGAAGTCCGGCAAGCGCTTCACGACGCCGCTGCTCTACCTCGACGACGGCGAGCGGCTCGTCGTGGTGGCGTCGCAGGGCGGGCTGCCGAGGAACCCGCAGTGGTACCTCAACCTGCTCGCCCAGCCGGTGACGACGGTCCGGGTACGCCGGGCCGGGACCCGAGCGGTCCGTGCCCGCCAGGCGACCGGAGACGAGCGTGCCGAGCTGTGGCCGCGGCTGGTCGACCTCTACGCCGACTTCGCCAAGTACGCGCGGTGGACCGAGCGCGAGATCCCGGTGGTCGTGCTGGAGCCGCTCAGCTGAGCTTCTCGGCGAGGGTCGGTGACCAGATGACCTTGCCGAGCCAGGCGTCGGCCTCGGGCGAGGAGGCGAGCCAGGCGATCACCCGCCCCGCCGCGTCCGCCGCCGCCGTCGGGAAGCCGGCGGCCTCGATCTCCTCGGCGCCGCCGCGCGCCCGCATCGCCTCGGTGACCACGAAGCCGGGGTCGACGTTGAAGGCCCTGATCCCCTGCGCGCGGTACTCGGCGTTGATGCCGCCCGCGAGCCGGCCCAGGGCTGCCTTGGACGCCGAGTAGGAGATGCTCCAGCCGCCCTCCTCGGGCGGCCCCGGCGGGTCGGACGTCGCCGAGCCGGACGCCATGTTGACGATGGTCCCGCCGCCCTGCGCGAGCATCGCCGGGAGCACCGCCTGCACGAGGGCGAGCTGGTGCAGGTAGTTCGCGGTCATGGTCGCGGCGACGTCGTCGAGGTCGGCCTCCAGCAGCCGCGGGTGGCCGAGGTGCGCGATCGCGTTGTTGACCAGCAGGTCGAGCCGACCCCACTGCTCCAGCACGGTCGCCGCGGCCGCGCGCACGGAGGCCAGGTCGAGCAGGTCCATCGGCACGGGGAGGGCGCGGGCGCCTGCCTGCTCCACGAGCGCCGCGGTGGTCGCGAGGCTGCCCTCCACGGGCGCGGTGCCGCCCTCTCTGCGGGGCACGGCGCCCTCGCCCTCGGCGCGGGTCCGGGCGGTGAACGCCACGTCCCACCCGGCCCGGGCCAGGGCGAGTGCGGTCTGCCGGCCGATGCCACGGCTCGCGCCGGTGACGAGCGCGACGCGTCGGGTCGGTGCGGGCATGCGCGGAAGATAGCCTCGCCCGGTGCAGTACGACGTCGTCCTCCCCGCCGCGGCCGGGACCAGCGCGGACCCGGCCTGGGTCGCGGGCTTCGCGCAGCACGTCGAGGCCTGCGGCTTCGCTGGGCTGGTCGTGGTCGAGCACAGCGTCGTCGTGCGCGACTACACCAGCACCTACCCCTACGACAGCAGCGGCCGGATGGAGCTCGCGCCCGGCTGCGACGTCCCGGACCCCCTCGACCTGCTCGCCTACCTCGCCGGCCTGACCAGCCGGATCGCCCTGGCCACAGGGGTTCTCGTGCTCCCGAACCACCACCCCGTGGTGCTCGCCAAGCGAGCGGCGACCGTCGACGCGCTGTCCGGAGGACGGCTGCGGCTGTGCGTCGGCATGGGGTGGATGCGCGAGGAGGTCGAGGCCTGCGGCGTCGCGTTCGAGACCCGAGGCCGACGTGCCGACGAGCAGCTCGCGGTGCTGCGCGCGCTCTGGGAGGGCGACGACGAGGGGGTCGACCACGACGGCGAGTTCTTCCGGCTGCGGGCCGCGGTGAGCTTCCCCAAGCCGGCGCACCGCATCCCCGTGCTCGTCGGCGGCCACAGCCCCGCGGCCGCCCGACGCGCCGGCCGGCTGGCCGACGGGCTGCAGCCGCTGGGCGTGAAGGGCGAGGAGCTGCAGGGCCTGGTGCGCACGATGCGCGAGGAGGCGGAGCGGTGCGGCCGCGACCCGGACGTGCTCGAGCTCGCCCTCGGGCACGCCGTACCGGCTGTCACGACGGAGAAGGCCGAGCGGCTCGCGGCGCTGGGTGCGGACCGCGTGGTGCTCGCCGCGACCCCGCTCGCCGACCTCGACGCCGCACGGGACGAGCTGTCCGCGTGCGCCGCCCGCCTCGGCCTGTCGTGAGGGAGCTCGCGCACCGCTACGCCGCGGCCGTCGACGACCGCGACTTCCCTGCTGTCGCAGGGCTGTTCGCCCCGGACGGCGTCCTCGCCGTACCTCGGCCCCCGAAGCACCTGGACCCCGTTCTCGAGCACGTGGGTCCGGCCGGCGTGCTCGAGGCGATGGCTGCGCTCGCCGGCGTCCCCCGCACCTTCCACGCCGTCGTCGGGGCGGTGTACGACGGGACGCACGGGCGCATCGCCTGCGTCGCGCACCACGTGCTGCCCGGCGACCCGGTCACGGACCTGGTCTGGCACCTGAGATACCTCGACGACTACGTCGAGACCGCCGACGGCTGGCGGTTCGCGCGCCGCGAGGTGCATGTCGACCTCGTCGAGCGCCGCCCGCTGGAGGCGGCCCGGCTGGGCTGACCCGCTACGGGATGGTGCGCGGGGCGCCCGAGTACCGGAAGCACCCGCAGGCGGCCACGTAGCCCCAGGCGTAGGCCTTGTTGGGCGGGTCCTGGACCCCGGGCCGGAACTCCTCGCCGACGCCCCCGGCGTTCTGGTACGACGTGCCGAGCGACTGCAGCGTCGCGATGAACGAAGCAGGTGCGATCGCCGACGGCTTGCGGTCGAGCGTCGCCTTGAGCAGGTAGAGCGACGAGCAGGTGTTGAGGGCGATCGCCTCCGCGTTGCCGCTGTCGAAGGTGATGCCGTTGGCGCTCATCACCTGCAGGCAGTGCCTCCTGCTGTCGTTGGAGTACTTGCCGTTCGGGGGGTTGTCGCCCTTCTGCAGGTCGATCGCGGGCACCCAGCCGAACCCGACCGCGCCGTTCATCTGCTTCTGCTCGACGACGCCGCTCTCGAGGAGCGCCTCGGAGGCGGAGCCCGTGTACACGCCGTACCGCGGGTAGTAGCTCTGGCTGCGCGCGGTCGGCAGGAAGAAGGTGCTCAGGTTCCCGTTCGTCTCGAACGGGATGACGTGGGTGACGCCGTTCGCGGCGAAGGCCAGCTGCGCGGCCTTCACAGCGGCGGCCTGGGAGCCGGAGTCGGACAGCCGCTGCAGCGGCGAGACCTTCTCCACCAGGGGGTCGTAGCCCAGCCGCTTGAGCGCGGGCACCAGGTAGTCGTTCACCGCCTTGCTGAACACCCTGTCGTCCAGCGTCAGGATCCCGACCTTCACGGTGCCCGCGGCGGCGGGCTGCGCGTTCACGGTGTCCCAGGGGGTGAAGTACTTCTGCTCGACGAGCGACGTGACGTAGTACCGCGCGAGCCGGTCGACGTTGGGGTAGCCCTGCTCGATGTACGTCGGGGCGCGGCGCAGCTCGGCCTCACCGGCTGCCGGGAGGCTGTCGTTGAGCATCACGACACCCGCCTTGGCCAGGCACTGCCGGTACGCCTCGCGCAGCGCCTCGACGACCGCGTAGACGCGGGGCTTGTCGTGCGTGAACTGGTCGCAGACGGCCGCGTCCTGCTGGTCGAGCGTCTGGTTCGAGGTGGAGTCGGCACCGGCCCAGACCGGGACGATCTTGCGGCCGCCGACGCCGCCGTGCGCGTTGATGTCCTTGATCACCGCGTTGGTGTTCGCCCGTGAGTCGCCGTGGGTGATGGTGCCGATCCCGACCGCGGAGTTCGCCCCGTCCGCGTTCTTGTCGTAGACGAACCCGACGTAGACCGAGGACGCGGTCACACCCGGCGGGAGGCCGGAGCCGGTGTCGGGGATCGGGTAGCCCCCGGTCGTCCCGCTGCCCGCGGTGCCGCCGACCAGCGCGCCGGTCGAGCCACCCGTCCCGGGGCCCGTCACCAGCCCGCCGCTGCCGGTGCCGCCCGTCGTACCCGGACCGAGGCCACTGCCGCCGAGGCCCTGGCCGCCGTTCGCGCCGCCGAGCTGGGAGCCACCGCCGACGACCGCCGAGCCGCTGACCTGCACGGTCGAGCCGCAGGCGGTGAGCAGCCCGGCAGCGAGAAGCAGAGGCAGCGCGTGCCGCCGCGTGCCTGGCATGGGGGCCTCCCGGACAACTGACCGTGTTGTCCGGATTCTCCGCCGGCACGGCCACCTCCTGCCTCGTCGGGACCGACGATGCAGGGGTGGCCGGGTGTGCCGACCGGACGAAGTCAGGCGGGGACGTCTGTCCTCGTCGCCAAACGGCCGCCGAGGTGGACCGCGTCGACGGTGCCGTCCGCGGCGCGGCGGAAGTACCCCTTC
This sequence comes from Mycobacteriales bacterium, assembly GCA_035495395.1. Lineage (GTDB taxonomy): Bacteria > Actinomycetota > Actinomycetes > Mycobacteriales > SCTD01 > RYN-111. Next base: position 9,363 of record DATJGA010000310.1, read on the forward strand.
ATGCCCTTCGCGTCGCCCTCGTCGACGACGTAGCAGTCGGGCTTGCCGTCCAGCAGCGCGAGCAGGAAGGGCGGCTGGTCCGGGACCTCCTCGCCCTGCTCGTGCAGGATCGCGATCATCGACGGCTTCGGCGCGACCTTGGCCGAGATCCGGCCGTCCTCGGTCGTCATGTCGATGACGGCGGCGATGGTCTCGAAGCGGCCCGTGTACGGCGCGAGCTCCTCGTCGCGCAGGCGGAGCGGCTGGGGCTCGACGTCGACCAGGCCGAGGTGGTGCTCCAGCGCCCAGCGCACGACCTTGTGGTTGAGCTGCGACCCGTTGGGTCCGCAGTTGGACATCGAGATGACGCCGAAGCCGCGCTCGGGCACGAGCAGGAAGTCGGAGTACTGGCCGTTGGTCGTCCCGCCGTGCGCCACGGTCTTCACGCCGCCGATCTCGGCGAGCAGCCAGCTCATCCCGACGGCGTCGCCGAGCGCGCTGCCGCGCATGTCCGCGGTCGGCTGCTGCATGGCCTTGAGGCTCTCCTCGGAGAGCACCCGCGTGCCGTCGGCGGCGGTGCCGTCGCCGAGGTGGAAGCGGGCCCAGGCCAGCTGGTCGCGGGCGTTCGCGCTCAGGCCACCGGCCGGGGTCGCGCTGCGGGGCAGGGCCCACGGGCGGGCCACCGTGATGGTCCCGTCCTCGTGGCGGGTGTGCCCGACGGCGAACCGCCGGGTCATGATGTCGTTCGGGAAGAACCACGTGCTCGTCAGCCCGAGCGGCTCGAGGACGAGCTCGGTCAGCGCCTTCTCGTACGTCGTGCCCATGACCTTCTCGATGACCCGACCGGCCAGCGACAGCGAGGCGTTGTTGTAGGACACCGTCTCCCCGAGCGGTGTGACCTGCTCGATGGTCGCCATCCGCGTGACGTACTTCTCCAGGGCGTCGTCGCCGTTCCCCATGTCCTCCATGAGGTCGCCCTCCCAGCCCGCCGTGTGGTTGAGGAGCTGGAGCACGGTCACCCGGGCCGCGGCGTCCTCGTCCTTGAGCTGCAGCTCGGGCACGTAGGTGCGCACGGGGGCGTCGAGGTCGACCTTGCCCTGCTCGGCGAGGCGGACGAGCGCGGTCGCGGTGAACGTCTTGCCCGTGGAGCCGAACTGGAACAGCGTCGTCTCGTCGACGGGCAGCGGGTTCTCCACGCTCGTGACGCCGGCGTAGGCGTAGTGCTCCTCGCCGTCGTGGAGGACGCCGACGGCGACGCCGGTCACCCCCAGCTCGGCCACCAGCTGGTCCAGCGCTTCCTGCAGCTCCGACATGCGCATCTCCCGAATCCGTCACCTACGGCGTAGGTCTACGCTGTAGGTCTACACCGTAGGTATACGCTCGTCAAGTGACCAGCGCCCCCCTCTCCCGCGAGCGGATCCTGCAGTGCGCGCTGCAGCTGGCCGACCGCGACGGGCTCGACGGGGCCAGCCTGCGCAAGGTCGCCGGCGAGCTCGGGGTGCACGTCACCTCGCTCTACAACCACGTCCCGACCAAGGAGGCGCTGCTCGACGGCGTCGTCGAGGAGCTGCTGGCCTCGGCGGACCTGCCCCGCGTCGAGGTGCCGTGGGACGCCTGGGTCCGGGGCTTCGTGGCCGGGGTCGCGCAGATGGCCCGCGAGCACGGGGGCGCGTTCGAGGTGCTGCTGCGCCGCCCGGTCCAGGGCCCGCGCGCGACGGCCACCTTCGAGGTCGGGCTCGAGGCGTTCCGCCGGGCCGGCCTGGACGTCGCCGGCTCGTACGGCGCGGTCAAGACCGTCGCGCTGGCCGTCCTGGGGTGCTGCCTCGAGCAGGCCAACGCCGCGTCCGCGGACCTGCTGCAGACCGACGTCCGCGGCCTGCCCACGACGGAGTTCCCGGTGATGCACGAGGTGACAGCCGTCGTCGACGTCGTAGACGTCGTCGCCGTGCTCACGGACGTGCTCGTCGCGGGCCTGGCCGCCCGGATCGCCCGCAGCTGACACCGGCCGCCCGGTGTGGGGTCGCACCGGGTCCGGCCGGTGACAGTGGTGGCTCCTGCCATGTCGGTCGTCGTCGCGACCGACCTACGGTGCCGGTGTGATGCGCCCCACCCTCCTCCTCGCGGCCTGCGCGCTGCTCTCCGCCTGCGGCACGACCGTCCCCCTGGCGCAGCAGCAGAGCGCCCGCCAGGAGAGCCTCGGTACGGCGGGTGGCGGCCTCACCGGGGGCAGCACCGGCGCGGTGGGCACCGCCGGGAGCACCGGTGCCCTCGGGACGGGGACCGGCACCGGGACGGGTGGCACGACCGGGAGCACGGTCGTCACGGCCACGACCGGGACCGCCGGGACGACGGGCGCCACCGGGAGCACCTCGGGCGGTGCGACGGGGGACCGGACCCCGGTGAAGGTCGGCTTCGAGGTCATCAAGGGCGGCAACGCCGCCGTCGCCGCGGCGTTCGGCACGCCGGTCAACTTCGGCGACGGCAAGGCCGAGATCACCGCGATCGTCAACGACGTCAACGCGCACGGCGGCGTCGGGGGCCGCCGCATCGTGCCGTTCATCGCCGAGGTCAACGTCGCGGACGGCGACGCCGGCCGGGACGCGGACTGCCGCAGCCTCACCGAGGACGACCACGTCGCCTTCATCCTCACGGTCATCAACATCAACCAGGCGTACGCCCAGTGCGGCGCCAAGCACGGCGTACCGATCATCAACGCCTCGTTCGGCGCCGGGGACGACGGGCTCTACGCGAGCGTGGGCAAGTACCTGTACAGCCCGTCCCTCATGAACCTCAACCGGGAGTCCGCGCTCGTGCTCGACGCCTTGCGCGACGCGGGCAAGGCCACGACGTCGACGCTGGTCGGGGTGGTCCTCGACAACACCTCGGACGCGATCGCCGACCGGGTCTACAAGAAGACGATCGACCCCGTGCTCACGGCGCGCGGCGTGCCCCACGAGTCCTTCTCCGTCGCCCAGCAGAGCGACATCAGCGCGGCGGTGCTGCGGTTCCAGAGCGACGGCGTGAAGACGGTCGTGTTCGTCGCGCCGAGCGGCATCATCGAGGTGCTCTTCATGAACGCCGCGGACAACCAGCAGTACCGCCCGGACTACGGGCTCGGCGACTCCACCGACCCCTGGTTCATCGGCAACGCCGCGCCGGCGCAGCAGGTCAAGCACATCTACGGCGCCGGGTCCCTGCCGGTCTCCAACGTGGAGGTCGCGCAGTACCCGACGACGCCGCGCGAGAAGAAGTGCCTCGACCTCATCCGCACCCAGGGCGAGAACAACGCCGACCGGCACGGCAGCCTCACCGCCACCGTCTACTGCGAGGCGATCCGCGAGTTCACCGCGGTGGGCGCCCTGGCGGTCGGGCCGCTCACGGCCGACTCGTTCGCCGCGGCCTACCCGAAGGTCGGCAGGTCGTACCTACCGGTGACCACCTTCCAGATCGACTTCGCGAGCGGTCGCCACGACAACGCCGCGCAGTACCGCACGCTGGCGTACGCGGCCTCGTGCACCTGCATCACCTACACGAGCGGCCTCAAGCCGATCCCCTACTAGCCGTGACCGTCCTCGTCGTCGGCGAGTCGCTCGTCGACGTCGTCACCTCGCCCGACGGCAGCGTCGTCGAGCGCCCGGGTGGCAGCCCGCTCAACGTCGCCGTGGGCCTGGGCCGGCTGGGTCTGCCGGTCCGGCTGGTCACGGCCTTCGCCGACGACGCCCACGGCCTGCTGCTCCGTCAGCACCTGGCCGCCTCGCGGGTCGAGCTCGACCGCCACCCCCTGCTGGCCACCTCGGTCGCGCAGGCCCGGCTCGACGCGGACGGCGCGGCGACGTACGCCTTCGCGCTGCGCTGGGAGCTCGGCGAGGTGGTGGTGCCCGCGCAGCTGACCTGGCTGCACGTGGGGTCGCTCGGAGTCACCCAGGAGCCGGGGGCCACCGCGGTCGCCGAGCTCGTCGACCGCGTGCACGGCCGCGCGGTCGTGAGCTACGACCCGAACTGCCGACCGGC
>DATJGA010000311.1:0-12168 GCA_035495395.1 Mycobacteriales bacterium
GACCCGACCCCACTCGCTCATGCCGCTCCCTCTCGCACCGTGCTGGCCACACCATCCTGCCGCACCCGAGAACCTGCTCCCCTTCCGGCGCTGCGTCAGCGACAATGGTGGCAACGACGGAAGGCCGACCACCCCTCATGACCCGCACGCCGCGCCGCAGGCGCGTCCTCCTCAGCCTGCTCGCCCTCGCGGCCCTGGCCGCCACCTCGGCGTGCCAGGCGCACGAGACCACGACCCAGGCGGCCGCGGTGACCCCCGCGACCCCCAGGCTGACCGCCGTCACGCACGGCAGCCTGGTCGACTGGTCGCAGCCGCTGGTCCTCACCGTCGCGGACGGCACGCTCACCTCGGCCACCGTCACCGACCCGCTCGGCTACCCCGTGGAGGGGCGGCTGGCCGACGGCCGGTGGACCTCCACCGGCGACCTCGTGCCCGACAGCGGGTACCACGTGCGTGCCGCCCTCGAGGACACCGCCGGTACGGCGAGCAAGGTCGACCTGACCGTCCGCACGACCCGCGCCACGAAGGTGCTCACCGCGACGCACTCCCCGCGCTCCGACCGGGTCGTCGGCATCGGCCTGCCGGTCATCGTCACCCTCAACCGCTCCGTCCGCGACAGCGCCGACCGGGCCGCCGTGGTCTCCCGCCTCTCGGTGGAGACCGAGCCGCACGTCGACGGCGCCTGGCGCTGGATGAACGACAAGGAGCTGCACTACCGCGGACCGTCGTACTGGGCCAAGGGCACCGAGATCAGCGTGCACTCCAACCTCGAGGGGCTGCGCCTGTCGCACGGCGTCTGGGGCAAGGGCAGCGTCGACACGCACTTCTCGGTCGGCTCCGCGGTCGTGTCCACCGTCGACGTCGAGAAGAAGTCGATGACGGTGACCGTCGACGGCAAGCTCGTCCGGACGCTCAAGGTCTCGACCGGCCGCGACAAGTACCCGACCCGCGGCGGCGTGCACCTCGTGCTCGAGAAGGTCAAGCTCGAGGTCATGGACTCCGCCACCGTCGGCATCCCGCGCAAGTCGCCGGACGGCTACTACGAGGAGGTGCCGAACAGCGTGCGCATCTCGTACGGAGGCGCCTTCGTCCACGCCGCCAGCTGGTCGGTGCGCGACCAGGGCGTGCGCAACGTCAGCCACGGCTGCGTGAACATCTCCCCCGCCGACGCGGCCTGGTTCTTCGACCTCGTCAAGCGCGGCGACATCGTCGACATCAAGAACGCCAAGGCCCCGCCGCTCACCAGTGACCCCGGCATGAGCGACTGGAACATCCCGTTCAGCGCGTGGGCGAACTAGCGCTCGCCCTCCTGGGCGCGGCGGTCGTCGCGCTCACCTGGGCGAGCGTCATCACGACGGTCGTCGTCCCGCGACGCTCGCGCGCGCGGGTCAGCCGGGCGGTGGACGCGCTCGTCAACGGCGTCTACCGCACGGTGACGCGGGGCCTGGGCGACTACGCCTCCCGCGACCGCTGGCTCGCCTCGCAGGCCTCGGCGACGATCCTGGCCCAGCTCGTCGCGTGGCTGGTGCTCTTCTACGTCGGCTTCGCGCTGATGCTGCTGCCCTTCGACCACCGCGCCGTCGGGCACGCCTTCGCCCAGGCCGGCTCCTCGATGTTCACCCTCGGGTACGCCGGCCCCAACAGCGCTCCGCTGACCGCCATCGACTACGTGGCCGCCGCCACCGGGATGATCGTCGTCGCCCTGCAGGTCGGGTACCTGCCCACCCTGTACGCCGCCTTCAACCGCCGCGAGACCGAGGTGACCCTCCTCGTGTCGCGGGCCGGCTCCCCGCCGTGGGGCCCGGAGATCCTGGCCCGCACCCGGTTCGGCATCCCCGAGGGCGGCACCGGAGTCGACATGGCGGGCTTCTACGAGGGCTGGGAGCGCTGGGCGGCGGACGTGGCCGAGAGCCACACCAACTACCCGATCCTCACCCGCTTCCGCTCGCCGCACGAGCTGTCGTCCTGGCTGGTCGCGCTGCTCGCGGTCCTCGACTCGGCGGCGCTGTGGCTCGCTCTCGCGCCCGGCACGGCGCCGACGATCCAGTGCCGGCTGTGCCTGCGGATGGGCTTCACCGCGCTGCGCAGCATCGCCGCCAGCGTGGGCCTCGAGGTCGACGAGGACCCCGACCCCGACAGCCCGCTCCAGCTGTCGTACGACGAGTTCCAGAGCGGCGTCGCCCGCATCAGCTCGACCACCTTCGCCACCGAGCGCGCCCCCGAGGTCGCCTGGCCCGACTTCCGCGGCTGGCGGGTCAACTACGAGTCGGTCGCCTACGCCCTGGCGGACCGGCTGGACGCCGTACCCGGGCCGTGGACCGGGCCGCGCAGCACCGGTGACAAGGCCGTCGAGCCCAAGCGCCCGCAGAACCGGCTGCCCACGCCGTACTCGGACCGCTGACCGGTCCTACACGCCCCAGTCGGGGCGCAGGGGCATCCCGCTGAGGCCGTCGGCGGTCTTCGTCGCGAGCACCTGGTGCAGCTCGATCTCGTCGCGCTCGAAGCCGAGCCGGGAGCCGGCGAGGTACAGCGCCCAGACCCGCGCGGTGCCGAGGCCGACCTCCTCGACCGCCTCCTCCCAGTGCGCGTCGAGGTTGTCGCACCAGCCGGTGAGCGTCTTCGCGTAGTGCACCCGCAGGTTCTCCTCGTGGTGCACCTCGAGCCCGGCGCCCTGCAGCTCGCGGATGATGCGCGCGACACCGGGGAGCTCGCCGTCCGGGAACACGTACCGCGCGATGAAGCCGCGCTTGCTGATCGCCCGCGAGTGGTCGTCGGGGCGCGTGATGCAGTGGTTGAGCAGCCGCCCCTGCGGCACCAGCTTCCCGGCAAGGAACCGCGCGTACGACGAGAGGTTGGCGATGCCGATGTGCTCGGTCAGCCCGATGCTCGACACGGCGTCGAAGCCGGTCTCGCGCACGTCGCGGTAGTCGCTGTGCCGGATGTCGACCCGGTCGGACAGCCCGCGCTCGGCCGCGGCCTTGCGGCCCCACTCCGCCTGCTGGCGCGACAGCGTGACCGCGACGACCTCCACGCCGTACTGCTCCGCGGCGTGCATCGCCATGCCGCCCCAGCCGCAGCCGACGTCGAGCAGCCGCATCCCCGGATTGAGCCCGAGCTTGCGGCAGACCAGGTCGAACTTGTGGAACTGCGCCTCCTCGAGCGTCGCCCCCTCGGTCGGGTAGACGGCGCAGGTGTAGGCCATCGACGGCCCGAGGACCCACTCGTAGAAGGTGTTGCTCACGTCGTAGTGGTGCGAGATCGCGGCCGCGTCGCGCTGCTTGGTGTGCGCGCGCAGGCCGGACAGGTAGCGCTTCGCGCCGACCTCCAGCGGCGGCGGCTCGACCCAGTGCAGCGCCTCGCGCCCGAGGTCGCGCAGCACCCGCAGCCGCTCCGCCATCGTGAGGTCGCCCATCCGCGTCTTCGCCAGCGTCTTGAGCGCGAGGTAGTGGTTCGGCGCCTGCAGGTCCATCTCCCCGGAGACGTACGCGCGGGCGAGGCCGAGCGCGCCAGGGGCCGACACGAGGTGCGAGATCGCCTGGGGCCGCTTGACCCGGATGACGACGTCGGCGTCGGGTGCCCCGGCGACGGAGCCGTCGTAGGCCTCCACCCGCGTGCGGCTCGGCAGGATCGTCGCGAGCGCGTCGGCGACGGGCATGCGGGTCATGGCTCCTCCTGGGGGGTGCTAGCGGCGCTCGACGACCTTGGCGTACAGGTCGAGCAGTCGGGAGTCGGGGTCGTAGGCCTTCTTGAGCACGTCGTACGCGGGGCCGTTGTAGAGCTGCCAGAACCGCTCGCGGTCGTAGAAAGCCGTGCTGTACAGGGACTTGCGGCCGCCGAGGCGGTCGACGAGGTCCTCGATGAGCCGGTTGTGGTGGGTCGGGTCGCCCTTGACGGGTACCGAGGACCAGAAGCCGACGTTGACGTACAGCGTCTGCGGGTCGAGCCGGTAGAGCTCCCACACGTCGTCGGCCGACCGCTGCTGCAGCGGGCAGAACCACACCGGCTCGATGGGCACCTCGCGGGCGAAGACGTCCATGAACTCGGCGAGCCGGTCGACCGGCACCTCGACGTCCTGGATGACGTACTCCTGGTCGGGCCGGCCCCGGCGCCGGTCCCAGGCCGCCTTCCACCCGTGCTTGCGCTCGAAGGCCACGAGCTTCCAGTACGAGTCGCTGCGCAGGTACCGCCGCGGCACCAGTCGCCGTACCCGGGGGTTCTGGACGCCGAAGGCGCGGCTGCACCAGAACCAGTCGGTGTCCCAGCGCCAGATGTAGTCGTGGACCGTGAGCCAGTCCTCCGAGCGCTGCTGCACCGAGCGGTAGTAGACCTGCTGGCCGGTGTAGTCGGACACCAGCGGGGCGCTGTCCGCCCAGCGGCCGAGGGTCACGTAGCACTCGCTCGGCGAGAACCAGGTGCCGTCGACGAAGTCGGCGTCGTGCTCGGACATCACCGTCGCCGCCTCCGCGACGGAGTGGCACCGCACGTGCTGCAGGTGGACGTACGGGTGGGTCGGCTCGAGCTCGATGCGGAGCCGCAGCGCGTACCCGAGGGTGCCGTAGGAGTTGGGGAACCCGTAGAACAGGGCGGCGTCCTGGGACCGCGAGCAGGTGACGATGCGGCCGTCGCCGGTGAGCACGTCCATCTCCAGGACCGACTCGTGCGGCGTGCCGTTGCGGAAGCTCGAGCTCTCGATGCCGAGGCCGGTCACCGCGCCGCCGAGGGTGATGGTCTTCAGCTGCGGGACCACGAGCGGCATCTGACCGGTGGGGAGGGTGGCCGCGACGAGGTCCTCGTACGTCGTCATCCCGAGCACCTCGGCGAAGCCGTCGCCGACCTCGAGCACGCCCGAGAACGCCGAGACGTCGAGCCGGTCGCTCACCTCGGCCCGCGGGCGGAACAGGTTCGAGGTGCGCTTGCCGAGCCGGACGGGCGCGGTGGGAGGCAGCGCGGCGAGCTGGGCTCGGAGCTCCGCGACGGCCACCTCGTAGTCCGGGCGCGTGGACATGATCCAAACCTAACCCCGTGACAGGCTGTCGGTCATGCGGCTCGACACCATCGTCATCGACTGCCGGGACAAGCACGCGCTCGCGGAGTTCTGGTGCGCCCTCCTCGGGACGACGGTCCGCGGCGAGCTCGGCCAGTACCTCGGGCTGCACCCGACGCCCGACGGGAACGCCCGCCTGGTCTTCCAGCAGGTGGCGGACCCGGCGCCCGGACGGGGCCGGGTGCACCTCGACCTCGACAGCCACGACGTGGACGCCGACACCGAGCGGGCGGTCGCCCTGGGCGCCACCGTGGAGAACGAGGTCGAGGACTTCGGGATGCGCTGGCGGACGCTGAGCGACCCCGAGGGCAACCTCTTCTGCCTGGTGCCCGCGGGATGACCACCGCGGCGCAGTACGACGGGGACAATGGCTTCGTGGAGGACGTGAGCATCGAAGAGGCGGCCGTGGAGCTCGGCATGTCGCCCACCGCGGTCATCCGGCTGCTCGAGTCGGGGCAGCTGCCGTCGCACCTCGGGGCCGACGGCCGGCGCCGCCGGATCGCGCGCGCGGACCTCGAGACGCACCGCACGGAGCGGTTCGCGCTGCGCCAGCAGATGGTGCAGGAGCAGCGCGCGCTGCGCTGGGCGGAGGCCTCCGGCGTGCCGCCCGCCACGCGGGACCCGGGTGCTGACGACATGCCCGACCGGGCCGGGTAGTTTCTCCCCATGGCCACGAGCAACACCCGCCTCATCCTCGTCGCGATGATCGCCACCGTGATCTTCGGCGCCATCACCTGGTGGGTCACCGACGCCGCCGGCGGCACCAAGGTCGACCCGGCGTACAGCAACACCCCGAACGCCACCGTCCCCGGTCCCCCCGGGCTGAAGTAGCGGCTCCGCCGTGGACGAGGTCGTCGCCCGGTTCCAGAAGGCCGTGAACGCGGTCGACGCCTCGTTGCACCAGCTCGGACCGGACGACTGGTCGCGTCCCACGCCGTGCGCGGAGTGGGACGTGCGCGCGCTCGTCCAGCACGTCGTCAACGAGCTGGCGTGGGTCGAGCCGCTCGTCCAGGGCCGCACCATCGCCGAGGTCGGCGACTCCCTCGACGGCGACCTGCTCGGCGACGACCCGGTCGGGGCGTTCCACCACCACTGCCGCGCCGCGCACGCCGCGCTCGAGGACCCCGGTGCCCTCACCCGCACCGTGCACCTGTCGTACGGCGACGAGACCGCCTCCGGGTACGCCGAGCAGGTGACCGGGGACGTGCTCGTCCACGCGTGGGACCTGGCCCGCGGGGCCGGGCTCGACGACGAGCTGCCGGCCGACATGGTGGCCTGGGCGGCCGGCTGGGCGCCGGAGGTCACCCGGATGATGGCCGGCGCCGGCATGGTGGGCGAGCCGGTGGAGGTCGGGCCGGACGCCGACCCGCAGACGGCCCTGCTGGGCCTGTTCGGACGGACCCGCTAGAGCGGGGTGCCGTGCGCGTCGAGGTCGTCGAGCGCGGCCCGGAGCAGCTGCAGGCCGTTGCGGGTGATGGCGTCCGCGTCGACGATCTCCACCCCGAGCTCCATCGCGGCGCCGACCGAGCCCCCGGCGTACGCGATCGCGGAGACCACGGCGGTGCGCTCCGCGTCGGGCAGCTCGGCGAGGGCGACCTCGAGGCGCCGCACGAGCTCGGCCTCCCGCGCGTCCTGGGGGAGCGGGTGGTTGTCGACCTCGAGCGGGGGCATGGCGCGGACGCGCGACGGGCGGTCCTCGGCCACGGCAGCTCCAGCGGGGTGTGGGAGTGCGCGCACCGGCCCTCAGGTCGCCTCTCGGCGGTGTGTCGCTCGTAGCGACGAGTGTGGGACCGGGGGCCTTGGAGGACCGGTGCGCGTCCCCACGCTAACCCCTATCGACCCTGCCGTGCGCGCACCTGAACCCGATCGTGTCTTCAGCGCGACGACCTACCATCTACCGGTATGACCACCCCTGCGCTGGGCACCAGCACGCTGATCGAGGAGCGCACCGTGGAGCGCGAGCTCCAGGACCCGGGCTCGGTGGCGCACATCGTGAAGAACCCGGCAAAGGTGACCGAGGCGTACATCCTGGGCACCCCCGTCGAGGCGCTGTGCGGTCACGTCTTCACCCCGAGCAAGGACCCGAAGCAGCTGCCCGTGTGCGACACGTGCAAGGACATCGCCGACATCAGGACAGACGGCAAGGGTGGCGAGATCGGCTAGCCCGTCGGGCGGCACCTGGGAGGTCGACTTCGGCACCGCGGAGCTGGTGCGCGACCTCGACCGGCCGGACGGCTGGATGCTGCTCGTCGACGGGACCCCGCAGAGCTACCTCGACGTCGGCGACCCGACGTACCTGGAGTTCGAGTACGTGCGGTGGCTGGCCGACGTGGTCGACGAGCTGCCGCCGGGGCCGGTCACCGCGCTGCACCTGGGCGGCGGCGGCTGCACCCTGGCGCGCTACGTCGCGGCCGTCCGGCCGGGCTCGACGCAGGTCGTCGTCGAGGCCGACGCGCGCCTGGCCGAGGTGGTGCGGACCCAGCTCGGCACGACCGGGTTCAAGCTCAAGGTCGGCGACGGGCGGGCCGCGCTGGCCGGGCTCCGGCCGACCGCGGACCTCGTCGTCACCGACGTCTTCGTCGGCTCGCAGGTGCCGGCCCACCTGGCCACCCTCGAGCACGTGCAGGCCGTCCGCGAGGTGCTGCTCCCCCACGGCCGGTACGCCGTGAACCTGGGCGACGCGGGCGAGCTCCGCTTCGCCCGCCGGCAGGCGGCGGCGCTGGCGGAGGTGTTCGCGCACGTCCTCGTCGTCGGCGACCCGGCGGTGCTGCGCGGCCGCCGGTTCGGCAACCTCGTGCTCGCGGCGTCCGACGCGCCCTTCGACGAGGCCCGGCTGCGCCGGGTCACGGCCCGCGCCCACCCGCGCGCCCGGGTCGCCGAGGGCCGGGCCTTCGCGGCCGGCGCGCGACCCGGCACCGACGCCGACCCGCCGACGGTCCCGACCCCGCCCGCGGACCTGTTCGCGCCCTGAGCTCAGCCGTTCCGCGCGGCGCGGAAGTCGGGGGCGCGCTTGGCGAGGAAGGCCTGCACGCCCTCGGCGTACTCCGGGCCGTGCAGCGAGTCGTGGTAGTGCCGCAGCACCTCGGCGTCCTCGGTCCGCTCCCCCGCGGCGGCCCGCGCGACGAGCGCCTTGGCGCCGAGCAGCGACACCCGGGCGCGGCTGCGGAGGCTCCCGGTGAGCGCCTCGGCCCGGGCCTCGACGTCGCCGCTGACCTCGTGCACGAGGCCGATGCGCAGCGCGGTCGTGGCGTCCACCAGGTCGCCGGTCATGAGGATCCACGAGGCCCACGCGGGTCCCACGACGTCGACGAGCCGGGCCGTCGACTGCAGCGCGTAGACGATCCCGAGCTTCGCCGGCGTGATGCCGAACCGCGCGTCCGGGGTGCACAGCCGCAGGTCGCAGGCCAGCGCCACCTGAGCGCCGCCGCCGATGGCGAAGCCCTCGACCAGCGCCACCGTGGGGGTGGGGCACTCGAGGATGGCGCGCTCCCCCGAGGTCACCGCCTCGCCGTACCGCTCGGCGCTCTCGGGGGTGCTGCGCAGGCTGGTGAACTCGCTGATGTCGGCGCCGGCGCTGAACGGCCCACCGGCGGGGCCGCGCAGCACCACGACGTCGACCGCGTCGTCGGTGCCGAGGTCGCGCATGAGCGGCGTGAACGCCTCCCACATGGCCAGGTGGATCGCGTTGTGCTTGTCGGGCCGGTTGAGGGTGACCGTCGCGACGCCGTCGGCGCGCTCGAGGAGCAGGGACCCGTCGCCGATCACGTCGTAAGGCACGCCGCCCATCCTGCCGAAGACCCTCGGGTGAGCTCTGTGCTGGGTGCGGTGAGCGTGGGCTGCGCCGTGGGCGCGTTCGGCCTCATGGCCAACTGGGCCACCCACCGGCGCGACGCGCTGGGCCGGGAGCGCGACCTGCCGGTGCTCAGCGTGAGCCTGCTCGTGCTCACCGCGGTGCTGGCGGCGATCCCCGGCGCCGAGCGCAAGATGCAGGAGCACCAGCTCGCCCGGATCGCGTCCGAGCTCGCGGGGCGGCACGTGTCAGTGCACTGCCAGGACGGCGCCGAGGCGTTCGTGGACGCCGGCAGCGAGCTGGGGTGGGTGCCGTTCAGCGCCGACGGCGTGCCCGAGCCGCGGACGCTCATCAAGCGCGCGCAGTGCCTGGACCTCAAGGGCTACGTCAAGCACCGCGCGAGCCCGAGCTGGGACGAGATGGTCGCCGTGCACGTCCTCACCCACGAGGCGATGCACATGCGCGGCGAGCCCAACGAGGCGGTCGCCGAGTGCGAGGCGGTGCAGCGCGACGCCCTGACCGCGACCCGGCTGGGTGCCTCGCCGCAGCAGGCGCACGCCCTGGCCGTGCGGTACTGGCAGCAGGTGTACCCGCGGATGCCGGACGAGTACACGAGCTCCGACTGCGCCGCGGGCGGCCGGCTGGACGAGCACCTGCCGACCTCGCCCTGGTCCTAGCTCTTCCGTCGGCGCTCCGCCGGCGGAAGACCCACCGGCTGCACGTCCTCGGCCGAGGCGTCGATGGCCCTCAACGAGGCGAGCACCGCGTCGAGCGACCGGGCCCGGTAGAACGGCGGCAGCGTGCGCAGCAGCACCTCGCCGTACCGCGCGTTGGCCAGCCGCGGGTCGAGCACCACGACCACCCCGCGGTCGGCGGTGGACCGGATGAGCCGGCCCGCGCCCTGCGCGAGCAGCACCGCGGCCGGCGGCAGGGTGACCTCCATGAAGGCCCGCTCCCCCGCGTCCGCCTGGCGGGCCCGCACGAGCGGGTCGTCGACGAACGCGAACGGGATGCGGTCGACGATGACCAGCTGGCACGCCGTACCCGGGACGTCGACGCCCTGCCAGAACGAGCGCGTCCCGAACAGGCAGGTGCGCGCGTCGGCGGCGAACCGGTGGGTGAGCGACCCCGGCGTGTCCTCCCCCTGCAGCAGGACCGGTACGTCGGTCGCCGCGCGCACGGCGGCCGCGGCCCGGGCGGCAGCGGCCGCGCTGGTGAACAGCGCCAGCGTGCGGCCGCCGGCGGCCTCGACGAGCTGGGCGCAGAGCCGGTCGACCGCGTCCTGCCAGGCGGCCGACTGCTTGGTGGGGTCGGGCAGGTCGCGGGCGACGTACAGCTGCGCCTGCCGGCCGTAGTCGAAGGGGCTGCCGACGTCGAGACCGCGCCAGCCGTCCTCCGGCCAGGGCAGGCCGAGCTCGCGCGCGGCGTGCTGGAACGACCCGCCCAGGGTCAGCGTCGCGGACGTCGCGACGACGGTCGCCTCGCCGAACAGCCCTGACTGCAGCGCACCGCCGACGTGCAGCGGGGAGACCCGCAGCGCCCGGTCCTGCGTCACGTAGACCGCGCTGCGCTCGTGCGGGGCGCGCAGCTCGCCGGCCGCCTCGGCCGCCTCCGCCAGCGACTGCTTGGCCCGCTCGCGCGCGGCCTGCTCGACCTCGCCGTCGCCCTCCTCGGCGCGGCCCACGTCGACCGCGGCGGTCCCGCAGACCTGCTGCACCACGCCCAGGGCGTCCACCAGGTGCGCCGGTACGACGGGCAGCCACCCCGGCTCGAGGCCCTGCACGGCGCCCTCGAGGACGGCGTGCGCGTCCTCGAGCCGCTCGTGCAGCGACGGGGCGACGTACTGCTTCGCGGCGGCGGCCGCCCGCCGTACGGCGGGAGCGGTGAGCTCGTGGGTGAGCGCCTCGGTCGCGGAGGAGACGAACTCGTGGGCCTCGTCGAGCACGACCGCGTCGTGCTCGGGCAGCACCTGCGCGGAGGTGAACGCGTCGAGGGCGAGCAGCGCGTGGTTGGCGACGACGACGTCGACGTCCTTGGCGCGCTCCCGCGCCCGCTCGGCGAAGCAGTCGAGCCGGTCGGGGCACCTGGTGCCCAGGCACTCCCGGGCGCTGACCGACACCTGGCGCCAGGCCCGGTCGCTGACGGGGAACGGCACCTCGTCGCGGTCGCCGGTCACCGCGTCCTCGGCCCACTCGCGCAGCCGCACGACCTGCTGGCCGGTCATCGAGGTCGGGCCGTCCCAGAGCTCGTCCTGCTGCGGCTCGAGCGCCCCGCCGCCACCGAGCTGCTGCAGGCACACGTAGTTGGACCGCCCCTTCGCCAGCGCGAAGGTGGGCGTCCGGCCGAGCGCGGGCGCGAGGGCCTCGACGACCCGGGGCAGGTCCTTGTCGACCAGCTGCGCCTGCAGCGCCTTGGTCGCGGTGGCCACGACCACCCGCTTGCCGCTGGCGAGCGCCGGCACCAGGTAGCCCAGCGACTTGCCGGTGCCGGTGCCGGCCTGCACGAGCAGGTGGGTGCCGTCGCGCAGCGCGTCCGCGACCGCCTCCGCCATGACGTGCTGGCCCTCGCGGGCCTGCGCCCCGGGGAGCGCCGCGAGCGCGACGTCGAGCAGCTCCCGGGCGGTCGGCACCCGGTCCACGCTAGACGCGCGCGGCGGGTGGTGAGCGGCGGTCGTCAGGCGCTGGGGGAAGGCGTGGGCGACGGCCCGTTCACGAACTCCTTGATGGTCAAGGACGTCGACTCCGGGATCGTCCCGTTGCTGGCGACGGTGATGGTCACGCTGTACGTGCCGGCCGAGGCGTAGGCGTGGTGCAGCTCGAAGTCCTTGCAGTCCGCCCCCGCCTTCGCGGCGCACTCGGTCGTCTGCGCCGCGGTGGACGTGGAGCCGTCGCCCCACTTCACCGAGACGAGCCGGATGGTGCCGGCGCCGTCGGTGGCGTGGGCGAACAGGCCGACGACCTGCCCGGGCGAGGTGCCGTTCGCGGGGTCGAGGATCGCGTCCAGGAACAAGCCGGGCGGCTCGGGGGTCCGGGAGGGGCGGGGCGACGAGGTGGTCCGCGGCGCCGGGCTCGTGGTGGTCGTCGCGGTGGCCGTGGGCGTGGGCGCCGTCGTCACGGTCGGGCTGGGCGCGGTGGTCACCACCGGCGTCGGGCTGGCGGACGGCTCCGGGGGCGGCGACCCGGTCTCCGTCGGAGTCGCGCTCGGCGAGGGCAGTGCGGAGGGGGTCCCGTCGTCGCGGCTCGCGCGCACCAGCGCGAAGGCCGACGTGCCGCACAGAGCGGCCGAGACCAGGAACGCGACCACGACCAGCGCGCGGCCACGAGACGTCAGAGAA
>DATJGA010000312.1:0-4151 GCA_035495395.1 Mycobacteriales bacterium
CACGTGCCGCTCGTACCGGCGCTGACCGCCCGCGGAGCGCTCGGCGGTGATGAGCCCCTCGCGCTCGTAGAAGCGCAGCGCGGACGGCGCGAAGCCGCTGCGGTGAGCCACCTCGCCCACCGTGAGCAGGTCCTTCGAAGACAGCATCACTGGTCCCTTGACATGAAGTTGACTTTAACTATCAGTCTTGTCTCAACCACTCGTCAAGGAGACAGCAGATGCCCCTCGCCGTCATCACCGGCGCCTCCCGCGGCCTCGGCCGCGCCCTCGCCCGAGCCCTGCACGACGAGGGCTGGTCCCTCGTGCTCGACGCCCGCGACGGCGCTGCCCTCCAGGCGGCGGGCCCTCCCGGCGCGACCGTCGTCGCCGGGGACGTCACCGACCCGGCGCACCGTGCCGCGCTGGCCGCGGCCGTGGCCGAGCACGGTCACCTCGACCTGCTCGTGAACAACGCCAGCCACCTCGGCCCCAGCCCGCAGCCCGCGCTCGCGGACTACCCGCTGGAGGAGCTGCGCCGCGTGTACGAGGTGGACGTGCTGGCCCCGCTGGCCCTCACCCAGGCACTGCTCCCCTACCTGACCGGCGCCGTCGTGAGCATCAGCTCCGACGCGGCCGTCGAGGCGTACGAGGGATGGGGCGGGTACGGCTCCGCGAAGGCCGCGCTCGACCACGCCACCGCCGTGCTCGCCCGCGAGCTGCCCGACCTGCGCGTCTACTCCTTCGACCCCGGGGACATGCGCACCCAGATGCAGCAGGAGGCGTTCCCCGGCGAGGACATCTCCGACCGGCCGCTCCCGGAGTCCGTCGTACCGGCGTTCTTCGCCCTGCTGCAGCAGCCGAGCGGGCGCTACCGCGCGGCCGACCTGCAGCTCGTGGCCGCGCCGTGAGCGTCGACAGCGCGACCGCGCCCGCCGAGGCACGCGGGCTGCACCGCGACGACGTGCGGCTGCTCGTCGTCACCGGCGACGGGGTGGCCGAGTCGCCCTTCCGCGAGCTGGCGAGCCACCTCGAGCCCGGCGACCTGGTCGTCGTCAACACCAGCGCCACCCTCGCCGCCGCCGTCGACGGCACGCGGCAGGACGGGAGCGAGGTGACCGTGCACTTCGCGACCGAGCTCGACGACGGCGCCTGGACCGTCGAGGTCCGGCCACGCGCGCACGCCCACGGCCCGGTGCCCGACCTGCGGGTGGGCGAGGTCGTCCGGCTGCACGAGCGCCGGCTCCACGTGGAGGCCACCGCGCCCGGGCAGCACCGCCTGCACCGCGCCCGGCTCGACGGCTGCGCCCGCGAGCTCATGTGGGACCACGGCCGCCCGATCCGGTACGGCTACGTGCCGCAGGCCTGGCCGCTCGAGGCCTACCAGACCGTGTTCGCCACGACCCCCGGCAGCGCTGAGATGCCCAGCGCGGCGCGGCCGTTCACGCCCGAGGTCGTGCTCGACCTCGCCCGCCGCGGTGTCCTCGTCGCTCCGCTGGTGCTGCACACGGGGGTGTCCAGCCAGGAGCCCGGCGAGCCGCCGCAGCCGGAGCGCTTCCGCGTCCCTGGCAGCACCGCCGCGCTGGTGAACCACGTCCGCGGCCAGGGCGGCCGCGTCGTCGCCGTCGGTACGACGGTCACCCGCGCTCTGGAGTCCGCCGGTGTGGACGGGGTCGTGCGCGAGGCAGCGGGGTGGTCCCACCTCGTCCTGGGCCCCCAGCGCCCGGCCACCGTGGTCGACGGGCTGGTCACGGGCTGGCACGAGCCGGGCGCGAGCCACCTGCAGCTGCTCGAGGCGGTGGCCGGGCGCGCGCTCGTCGAGGCGGCGTCCGACGAGGCCCACCGGCGCGGCTTCCTGTGGCACGAGTTCGGCGACAGCTGCCTGCTCCTACCCTGATCGACCATGGAGCTCGTCCTGGTCCGGCACGCCCTGCCCGTGCGCGTCGACACCACCCCCGACGGCCGGCCTGCCGACCCGGGCCTCGCGGACCAGGGCTGCATGCAGGCGAAGCGGCTGCTGGAGGCGCTGCGGCACGACGCCGTCGACGCGCTCTACAGCAGCCCCGCGACCCGGGCCCTGGAGACCGCGGCCCCGGTGGCCGAGTCGATGGGCCTGCCGCTGGGCGTCGAGCCGGGGATCGCCGAGTTCGACGCCAGCGAGTCGTCGTACGTGCCGATCGAGGAGCTGCGGGCCGCCAACGACCCGCGCTGGCAGGCGCTGGTGCGCGGCGACCTGATGCACGCCGGCGTCGACCCGGTGGCGTTCCGGAACCGCGTGGTGGCCGCGGTCGAGGGCATCGTCAGCCGGCACCCGGGACAGCGGGTGGTGCTGTTCACGCACTCGGGAGCCATCAACGCCTACTGCGGCCACGTCCTCGGCCAGCAGCGCGCGCTGTGGTTCGCGCCCGACTACGCGAGCCTGAGCCGCATCGGCGCGGCGCGCGACGGCCGGCGCGGCGTCATCAGCCTCAACGAGACGGCCCACGTCCGCGACCTGCTCACGTAGCCACCCGCTCCCGGGTGGCCAGCGCGGTGCCGTCGACCGCGCAGCACGTGCACGGCTGCAGGTGCCGGATCCGCTCGTGCTCCGGGTTGCGGATGGTGAGGGCTGCGAGCAGCCCGCCGCCGCAGCACAGGGCGGCGGCGATCTGCATGGCCGTGCCGAAGCCGGCGTCGAACTCCTCGGGGTGCAGGTAGGAGCTGCCGGTGAGGCCGGCCAGCGCGGGCAGCACGGCGACGGCCACGAGCCCGGCGGTGCGGGCGACGTCGTTGTTGACGGCGGACGCGACGCCCTCGTGCCCGCCCCGCACGGAGGACAGGGCCGTCGCCGTGAGCGGCGCCACCGTCGTCGCGAGGCCGAGCCCGAACACCAGCACCGCCGGCAGCACGTCGGTGAGGTAGCGCTCCTCCGGGCCGGACCAGGACAGCATCAGCAGCCCGACGCCGACGAGCACCGGACCGGTGCTCATCTGCAGGCGCGGGCCGATGCGCCCGGCCAGCGCGCCAGACCTGGCCGAGAGCACGAGCATGACGACTGTCACAGGCAGCAGCGCCGTACCGGCCTGCAGGGGCGAGTACCCGCCGACCTGCTGCAGCTGCACGGGGAGCAGGAAGAACGAGCCTCCCAGTGCGCCGTACACCACGAACGTCACGAGGTTCGTGGCGCTGAACTGACGCGACCGGAACACCGACAGGGGCAGCATCGGGTGCTCCGTCCGTCGCTCGTGCAGCACGAACAGCACCAGGCCCGCGGCGCCGCCGACGAGCGACGTCACGACCGACGCGGAGCCCCACCCGAGCCGCGAGGCCTCGATGAGCCCGAACACCAGCCCGAGCAGCCCGCCGCTGACGAGGGCGCCGCCGAGCAGGTCCACGCGCCCGACCGCACAGGGGTCGCGGCTCTCCGGCACGTGGCGGTTCGCGATCACGGTCACGGCCGCGGCCAGCGGCAGGTTGATGACGAAGATGAGCCGCCACGACGCGGCACCGACGAGCCAGCCGCCGAGGAACGGGCCGACCGCCGTCGCGACGCCGCCGAGCCCGGACCACGCGCCGATGGCCTTGCCCTTGTCGTCGCCGGCGAAGGAGGCCTGCAGGATGGCCAGGCTGCCGGGTGTGAGCAGTGCCGCGCCGACCCCCTGCAGCGCGCGGGCCGCGATGAGGCTGGGCGCGTCGGGGGCCAGCCCGCAGAGCAGCGAGGCGACCGCGAACCAGCTCACGCCGAGGACGAAGACACGGCGCCGGCCGTACCGGTCCCCGAGCGACCCCGCGACGAGCAGCAGCCCGGCGAGGCTCAGCGTGTAGGCCGTGACGACCCACTGCAGCGTCTCGAGCCCCACGCCGAAGTCCCGCCCCAGCGCCGGCAGCGCGATGCCGACCACCGTCGCGTCGATACCGGCCAGGGCAGACCCCATGATCGTGGCGGCGAGGACCCACCGGCCACGGCGTGACGCCACCCGCAGTCCGGCCTCCTCCGCGCTCACTCCCCCAGCCCGGACTCGCGAGCCTTGAGCGCCGCGGCGGTGCGGTCGGGGACCTGCAGCTTGAGCAGCACGTTGGAGACGTGGTTGCGGACGGTCTTGTCCGACAGGCCGAGCGCCGTCGCGATCTCGGAGTTGCGCCGGCCCGAGGCGAGGAGCCCCAGCACGTCGCGCTCCCGCTCCGTCAGCTCGGGG
>DATJGA010000313.1:0-2640 GCA_035495395.1 Mycobacteriales bacterium
GGAGGGCGCGGGAGGAGCCGTGGGAGCGGGGGCGGCCGGCGCGGGAGCAGCGGCAGCAGCTTTGCCCTTGCGCGAGAACAAGCGGCCGATGCGCCCCTCGCCTGCCATGGCTGCTCCTCGCGTGGTCGTCACAGCGTGTGCCCGGACGGGCCGCGAGCCTACGTGTCGGGCAGACCCGTCACAAAGCACCACGCCGAGAGATCAACCAGGTTCCGGTCCGGGGTGTTCCCCGGATACGCTGGGGCCAACGTCGCGATGACGGGGACGAGTAGCCGCGGACGCAGCCCGCAGCGACCTGGGGACGGTGCGAGCCCAGGGGCCTGGCCGCGGTGAAGATCACCCCCCGAGCGACCGGCACGGCAAGAGCGGGGCCCCCCGGGGCCCAAGGAGGGTGGTACCGCGGGGCCTCGGCCTCGTCCCTCCGTCGGAGCACCAGCTGACGGAGGCCACGTGAAGAAGCTCCCCGCCCAGGTCGACCTGCCCGCCCTCGAGCACGACGTGCTCAAGCGCTGGGAGCGCGACGGCGTCTTCGCGCGGACCCTCGCGCGCACCGCCGACGGCCCCCCGTGGGTCTTCTACGAGGGCCCGCCGACCGCGAACGGCAAGCCCGGCACGCACCACGTCGAGGCGCGCGTCTTCAAGGACCTGTTCCCCCGCTTCAAGACGATGCAGGGCCACCACGTCCCCCGGAAGGCGGGCTGGGACTGCCACGGCCTGCCCGTCGAGCTGGCCGTCGAGAAGGAGCTCGGCTTCTCCGGGAAGCAGGACATCGAGGCCTACGGCATCGCCGCCTTCAACGCCAAGTGCCGGGAGTCGGTGCAGCGGCACGTCGGCGAGTTCGAGCAGCTCACCCAGCGGATGGGCTACTGGGTCGACATGCCGGACGCGTACTGGACGATGGACCCGCAGTACGTCGAGTCGGTCTGGTGGAGCCTCAAGCAGGTCTACGACAAGGGGCTGCTCGTCGAGGACCACCGCGTCGCGCCGTACTGCCCGCGCTGCGGCACCGGCCTGTCCGACCACGAGGTCGCCCAGGGGTACCAGACCGTCGTCGACCCCAGCGTCTACGTGCGCTTCCCCGTCACGAGCGGCGAGTGGGCCGGCAAGGCCTCGCTGCTCGTCTGGACCACGACCCCGTGGACGCTGGTCTCCAACACCGCGGTGGCGGCGCACCCCGGCGTGACCTACGTCGTGGCGCGCGTCGGCGAGGAGCTGCTCGTCGTCGCCGAGCCGCTCGCCGACGTCCTGGGCGAGCACGAGGTGGTCGCGTCGTTCCCCGGCACCGAGCTCGAGCACACGACGTACACGCGGCCCTTCGACTGGGTCGACATCCCCGGCGCCCACTACGTCGGGCTGGCCGAGTACGTCACGACCGACTCGGGCACCGGCCTGGTGCACCAGGCGCCGGCGTTCGGCGCGGAGGACCTGCAGGTCGCCCGCTCCTACGGGCTGCCGGTCGTCAACCCGGTGCGTCCCGACGGCACCTTCGAGGACGACGTGCCGCTCGTCGGCGGGCAGTTCTTCAAGGCCGCCGACCCGGCCCTCGTGCGCGACCTGCAGGAGCGCGGGCTGCTGTTCCTCGAGAAGCCGTACGAGCACCCCTACCCGCACTGCTGGCGCTGCGACACCGCGCTGCTCTACTACGCGCTGCCCTCCTGGTACATCCGCACCACCGCCGTGAAGGACCGGCTGCTCGAGGAGAACGACAAGACCGACTGGCACCCGGCCACGATCCGCACCGGCCGGTACGGCGACTGGCTGGTCAACAACGTCGACTGGGCGCTGTCGCGCAACAGGTACTGGGGAACACCCCTGCCGGTGTGGCGGTGCGAGGAGCGGCACACGACCGTCGTCGGGTCGCTCGCCGAGCTCGGATCCCTTGCGGGGCAGGACCTCTCGGCGCTCGACCCGCACCGGCCGTTCGTCGACGACGTCACCCTCCCCTGCCCCGAGTGCGGCGAGGAGGCGCGCCGGGTGCCCGAGGTCATCGACTGCTGGTACGACGCCGGGTCGATGCCGTTCGCCCAGGTCGGGTACCCGCACAGCGGTGTCGACCCGGCGTACCCGGCGCAGTTCATCTGCGAGGCGATCGACCAGACGCGCGGCTGGTTCTACACGCTGATGGCGATCGGGACCCTGGTGTTCGACCGCTCGTCGTACGAGACCGTGCTCTGCCTCGGGCACATCCTCGACGCCGAGGGCCGCAAGATGAGCAAGCACCTCGGCAACGTGCTCGACCCGTTCGAGCTCATGGAGCGGCACGGGGCCGACGCGCTGCGCTGGTACATGCTCTGCGGCGGCAACCCCTGGGCCTCGCGGCGGATCGGCCACGACCAGCTCGAGGAGGCGGTGCGCAAGGTCCTGCTCACCTACTGGAACACCGCCGCCTTCCTCACCCTGTACGCCGACGCGAACGCCTGGGAGCCCGGCACCGTGCCGCCGGGCGAGCGCACGCTGCTCGACCGCTGGGCGGTCAGCGAGCTGCACGCGACGGTCCGCGAGGTCACCGACGCGCTCGAGGAGTTCGACTCGCTGCGCGCCGGGCGGCGGCTCACGCAGTACGTCGACGACCTGTCCAACTGGTACGTGCGCACCTCGCGCCGGCGGTTCTGGGACGGCGACCCGGCTGCGCTGTCGACG
>DATJGA010000314.1:0-3778 GCA_035495395.1 Mycobacteriales bacterium
GCCGGCCCGGTCGCCGGGCAGCAGGCCCTGCGCGCGCAGCTCGCCGGCGACCCGGTCGCTGCGCTGGTCGAGCTCGCGGAAGGTCAGCGGCCCCTCGTCGTCGACGAGCGCGACGCCGTGCGGGTCACGGGCCGCCGCCACGGCGTACGCCCCGGCCGGGGTGAGGTCCCAGCGCGCCAGCTGCAGCGCCATGCCCAGCAGCCGGTCGGGGCGGGCCGGCTTGAGCAGCCCCGCCCGGAGCAGGATGCGCGCGCCCGTGAGGTCCACCCCCAGACCGTACGACGGGGGGGACCGCCGCGATCAGCGGTCGACGACCGCCAGCAGCGCCAGGCCCGGGACCACCAGCCCGTCCTCGGTGGCGAACCGCCCGACGAGCTCCGTCGCCGTCCTGCGGACGTCGTCGAGCTTCTCGGGAGCCGAGGCCAGGGCCACCGCGAGCGCGCCGGAGAGCTGGGAGACCTGGTCGAACCAGGCGTCGGCGTCCGGCCAGGTCATGGTGATCGGCACCTCCTGCACCTGCGCGTCCGCGAAGCCGCCGGCGCCGAGGACCTCGGCGAACCGGCCGGCCTCGGCGAGCGAGAACAGCCCGCCCGGCCCCGTGGGCGGACCGCCGGCGACGACGCCGTGCACCATGGCGGCCATGCCGGCGCAGCTGAGCCAGGGGTTCTTGTCGGGCCCGGCCCAGACCGCGATGCCGGCCCGCCCGCCGGGCCGCAGCACCCGGTGGATCTCGGCGGCCGCCCGCTCCGGCTCGGGCACGAACATCAGCCCCATCACGAAGGCGACGGCGTCGAAGTCCTCGTCGGGCAGGCCCGTCTGCGCCGCGTCGACCCGCCGTACCTCGGCGTGCGGCACGTCGGCGAGGGTGGCCGCCGTGAGGTCGACCATCCCCTGGGCGACGTCGGTGGCGAGCAGGCTGCCGCTCGGCCCGACGAGCTCGGCCAGGGTGCGGGCGTGGTCGCCGGTGCCGCTGCCCAGCTCGAGGACCCGCTCGCCCTCGCGCAGCGCGAGGCCCGCGTGCAGCGCCGCTGCGACGGGCGACGTCTCGCGCTGCACCCCGCCGCGGTGCGCGTCCCAGGCCGGCGCCACGGCGCTCCAGTCGAAGGCGGTGGTCGTGGTCATCGCGCTCTCCATTCGATACAGTGAGACTGTGTTGGATACAGTGAAGGTGTACCCGAATGAGTGACGCTGTCAAGAGGCGGTACGACGGGACCCGCCGCCAGGAGCAGGCGCGGGCCACGCAGCGCGCCGTGCTGGCCGCCGCGCAGGAGCTGTTCGTGTCCCAGGGCTACGTCGCGACGACGATCGCCCAGGTCGCGGCGCACGCCGGCGTGTCCGCCGAGACCGTGTACGCCGCTTTCAGGAGCAAGGCCGGCCTGCTGCACCGGGTCTGGGACGTCACGATCGGCGGCGACGACGAGGAGGTCGTGTTCCACGAGCGCCCCGAGGTCATGGCGATCCGCGCGGAGCAGGACCTGGCGAAGCGCTTCGCCCTGCACGCGCGGTTCATGACGGTCACCGCCCGCCGGATGGGGCCGTTCCTGCGCATGCTCGAGGCCGCCGCGGGCGCCGACCCGGCTGCGGCGGCGATGCTCGAGGAGATCGGACGGCAGCGGCTGGCCGGCATGACCGTCATGGCGCGCGAGGCCGCCACGACCGGTCAGCTCGCGGTGCCGGAGGAGACCTGCCGCGACGTCGTGTGGGCCCTCAGCGACGGGGTGCTGTGGCACCGGCTCGTCGAGGAGCGCGGCTGGACCGACGAGCAGTTCGCCGAGCACCTCGCCCGGCTGCTGGTCGCCCTGCTCGTCAGACCGGCAGGCCGGGGAGCCCGTCGAGGCTGACCGCGTTCTTCTCGGCGAGGTAGGCGGCGATCCCCTCGGGGCCCTTGGCCGCCGCCCAGCGGTCGACCTGGTCGCGGTCGGCCACGAGGTCCATCAGCGGCACGCCGAACCCGCACGAGTCGCTGACCCGCTCGACGTCGACGACGATCACCGCGCGCGTCGACAGGTGCGACCGGTGCCGTGCGGTCACCTCGTCGTACTCGGGGGTGCCGGGCAGGCAGACCCGGCCGCGGCCGTGCAGCCGAACGATCTTCGGCGGCCCGGTGAAGGCGCACCACATGAGCACGATGCGGCCGTTCTCGCGCAGGTGCGCGATGGTCTCCACGCCGCTGCCCGCGAGGTCCACCCAGGCGACCTGGTGCGGCCCGAGCACCGAGAAGCAGTCCAGGCCGCGCGGGCTGAGGTTGAGGTGGCCGTCGCCGCTGAGCGGCGCCGTCGCCACGAAGAACAGCGGCTGCGCGGCGAGCCAGGCCGCGAGCTCCTCGTCGATCTGCGGGTGCGCTTTCGCCATCGCTCCAGCGTCTCACGAGGATGATCGGGTACGGCGCTCGCCGAGGGGGAAGGACCAAGATCATGAGGATCGAGGACTACGCGGTCATCGGGGACACCCAGACCGCGGCCCTCGTCGGCCGGGACGGCTCGATCGACTGGCTGTGCCTCCCCCGCTTCGACTCCCCCGCCTGCTTCGCCTCGCTGCTCGGCGGCCCGGAGAACGGCTACTGGTCGCTGCGCCCGGTCGGCGACGACGTCCAGGTGACCCGGCGGTACGTCGGGGACTCGCTCGTGCTGGAGACCACCTTCCGCACCCCCGACGGGGAGGTGCGGCTGCTCGACCTCATGCCGGTGCGCGGGCAGGCCCCCGACGTCGTGCGGGTGGTCGAGGGGGTGCGCGGGCGGGTGCGGATGCGGTGCGAGCTGCGGATCCGCTTCGACTACGGGCGGTCGCTGCCGTGGCTGCGGCACGCGGACGGCCGGCTGCGCGCGGTCGCCGGGCCCGACGCGCTCGTCCTCGAGACGCCGGTCGAGCTGGAGCAGCACGGGCCCGACCTGACCGCCGAGGTCGAGGTCGCGGCGGGAGACCGGGTGCCGTTCGTGCTGACCTGGTTCCCGTCGTACGTCGAGGCGGGACCGGGCGCCTCGGCCGAGCACGCCGTCGAGAGCACCGTCAGCTGGTGGCAGGAGTGGGCCGACCGGTCCCGGTACGACGGTGACGCGCGCGACGCGGTCGTCCGGTCACTGGTGACGCTGAAGGCGATGACCTACGCGCCGACCGGCGGCATCGTCGCCGCGGTGACGACCTCGCTGCCGGAGCAGATCGGCGGGGTGCGCAACTGGGACTACCGCATCTGCTGGCTGCGGGACGCGACCTTCACCCTCTACGCGCTGCTCAGCGCCGGGCACACGCACGAGGCGCTGGCCTGGCGCGACTGGCTGCTGCGCGCGGTCGCCGGCGCCCCCGAGGACATGCAGATCATGTACGGCTGCGCCGGCGAGCGGATGCTGTCGGAGGTCGAGCTGCCGTGGCTGGCCGGGTACGAGGGCTCGCGCCCGGTCCGCATCGGCAACGGCGCCGTCAACCAGTTCCAGCTCGACGTGTACGGCGAGGTCATGGACTGCATGTACCAGGGCCGTCGCGACGGGCTGCCCGACGACGAGCCGACCTGGAAGTTCGCGCGCGCCCTCGTGGAGCACCTCGAGTCCGCGTGGCGGGAGCCCGACGAGGGCATCTGGGAGGTGCGCGGCCCCCGACGGCACTTCACCCACTCCAAGGTGATGGCGTGGGTCGCGGCCGACCGCGCGGTGCGGACCGCCGAGCAGTTCCACGGCCCCGGGCCGGTCGACCGCTGGCGCAAGCTGCGGCACGACATCCGCAAGGAGGTCCTGGAGAGCGCGTGGGACGCCGACCGGCAGTGCTTCACGCAGTTCTACGGCAGCCA
>DATJGA010000315.1:0-3135 GCA_035495395.1 Mycobacteriales bacterium
GCCGAGCAGGTCGTCGCCCACCTCCGCGCGCACGGCGTCCTGCGATGAGCGACGCCGCCCTGGCGGCCCGGCTCGCGACCGAGGCCGGCGAGCTGCTGCTGAAGGTCCGCGCGAACGTGCCCGAGGACCAGCGCAAGGCCGAGGGCGACCGGCAGGCCCACGACTTCCTCGTCGCGGCGCTGGCCGCCGAGCGGCCCGGCGACGCCGTGCTCTCCGAGGAGGGCAAGGACGACAAGGCCCGCCTCCGGAGCGAGCGGGTCTGGATCGTCGACCCGCTCGACGGGACGCGGGAGTTCGGCGAGGGCGACCGCGCCGACTGGGCCGTGCACGTCGCGCTGTGGGAGAGGGGCTCGCTCGTCGCCGGCGCCGTGGCCCTGCCGGCGCAGGGGGTCACCTTCTCCTCCGACGCGCCGCCCGCGCTCCCCCCGCTCGGGGACCCGCTGCGCCTGGTGGTCTCCCGCACCCGTCCGCCCGCGCTCATCAGCGAGCTCGCCGACGTGCTCGGTGCCGAGCTGGTGCCGATGGGCTCCGCGGGCGCCAAGGCCATGTCCGTGCTGCAGGGCACGTCCGACGCGTACGTCCACGGCGGCGGTCAGTACGAGTGGGACTCGGCCGCCCCGGTCGTCGTCGCGGCGGCCGCCGGCCTGCACACCTCGCGGCTCGACGGCTCGCCGCTGGTCTACAACCAGGACGACGTGCTGCTCCCCGACCTCCTCGTGTGCCAGCCGGCCGTCGCGGACCGGCTCCTCCACGCGATCGGACAGCTGTGAGCACGTACGTCGTCACCGGCAGCGCCTCCGGCATGGGCGCGGCGACCAGTGCCTGGCTGCGTGCCGCCGGACACGAGGTCATCGGCGTCGACGTGCACGACGCCGAGGTCGTCGCGGACCTCTCCGAGCACCAGGGCCGCGAGGAGGCGCTCAGCGAGATCAGCGCGCTCTGCCGCGGCCGGCTCGACGGGGTCGCGACCTTCGCGGGGCTGGTGGGTCTCAGCGACCGGCCCGCCCACCTGCTCGCCTCGGTGAACTACTTCGGCACCGTGACCCTGCTCGAGGGGCTGCGCCCGATGCTCGCCAAGGCCGGCACCTCGTTCGCCCTCGCCGTCTGCTCGAACTCGATGACCTGCCAGCCGGGCATCAGCGAGGACCTCGTCCAGGCCCTGCTGTCGGGCGACGAGGCGCACGCCCGGGAGGTGGCCGACGAGGGTCCCTCGGTGATGGCCTACCCCGCGACCAAGACGGCGCTCGCCCGGTGGCTGCGGCGCGCCGCCCCCACCCCCGACTGGATCGGCGCGGGCATCCGGCTCAACGCGATCGCACCCGGCGTGGTGGAGACCGCGATGGTCGCCGAGACCCGTGCCGACCCGGTGCTCGGCCAGCTCATCAAGGGCTTCTCGGTGCCGATCGGCCGGGGCGCCGAGCCCAGCGAGCTCGCCGAGCTGGCCGGCTTCATGCTCACGAAGGCCACCTTCATGGTCGGGTCCGTCGTGCTCGTCGACGGCGGCACCGAGGCCGAGCTGCGGCCCGACGTCTACCCGACCGCCTGGGTGCTCTAGACCCGCTCGAGCACGAACACCGGGATCTCCCGCGTCGTGCGCTTCTGGTAGTCCGCGTACGGCGGGAAGGCGGCCACCGCCCGGGCCCACCACGCGGCGCGCTCGAAGCCCGTGAGGAGCCGGGCCCGCATGTCCTGCACCTGGTCGCGGTCGCGCAGCTCGACCTCGGGGTGCGCCGTGACGTTGCGCACCCACTGCGGGTCCTTCGGAGCGCCGCCCTGCGAGCCGATGGCGAGGTACGCGCCGTCGTGCTCGACCCGCATGAGCGGCACCTTGCGGAGCTTGCCGCTCCGCGCCCCGCGCGTGGTCACGATGACGACCGGCAGCCCGGTGTCCCGCAGCGTGTTGGCCTCGGCGCCGTCGGAGGCCTCGTACCTCTCGACCTGGTCGCGCACCCACCCGACCGGGCTCGGCTCGTACTCACCCTCCAGCGGCATGGGCCGAGTCAAGCACGGCTACACCCCGGGGGCTCCGTAGCGCAGCACGGTCTCGCGCGAGCGCTCGTCGTCGCTCTTCGCGTCCGGTACGGGCGGCGTGACGTCGTGCTCCTCGACGAGGTCCTCGACAGGCACGTGCACCTTGTCCAGGTCGCTCAGCGGCACGTGGTACGGCGAGTCCTTCGGCATGGGGACAGCATGCGCCTCACGGGCGAGGAGCGCGACACGGAAGGGCCGTTACACAGAACCTGGGCCGGCTGCGTCAACAGGTCATGGACGATGCCGCAGTGGGCGACAGCTTCGAGGACTACGTCGCAGGCCGAGGTCGGGCGCTGCTGCGCTTCGCCTACGTGCTGTGCCGGGACCACGAGCTGTCCAAGGACCTGGTGCAGGACGCGCTCGTCAAGGCGCACGCGCGGTGGCACAAGGTCGACAGCCCGGACGCCTACGTGCGCAAGGCCGTCGTCAACGACTTCCTGTCCTGGAAGCGTCGACGGGCCTCACGAGACGTCCTGACCGACCAGCTGCCCGAGGCGGCCGTCGACCCCGGTCACCACGAGGACCGCGACGCGATGTGGCGGGTCCTCGCCACGCTGCCCAGGCAGCAGCGCGCCGTGCTCGTCCTGCGCTTCTACGAGGGCCTCGACGACGACGACATCGGCCGCACCCTCGGGTGCGCAGCCGCGACCGTCAGGTCGCACGCCTCCAAGGCGCTGGCCACCCTGCGCGCCGGCGACGCCTCCACCCGCTACGCCGAAGGGAGTGCCCGATGAGCACGCTCGAGCAGGACCTCGCCGACGTGATGGCCGCCTTCGCCGAGGGTGCTCCCGACGACCTGGGGCTCCTCTCCCGGGTGCAGGCCGGCAGCCGCCGCCGTACCCGCAACCGACGCATCGGTGCCGCAGTCGCTCTCGGCGGCCTTGCCGCTGCCGTGGCGGTCGTCGCGGTCGGACCGGTCAGCGTCCCCCGCGCGCAGAACCGCTACGCGGACCCCACCGGCTTCCTCGTGGACAGTCGCGACCTGCAGCTGAGCTTCCCGCTGACCCCGTCGTACCTGCCTCCCGGGCTGGACGCCGCACCCCTCCTGGAGGAGACAGGTCACTTCGGTACGGCGGAGTACATCCGCGACGGCGGTGCGCAACA
>DATJGA010000316.1:0-14099 GCA_035495395.1 Mycobacteriales bacterium
CCACTTCTCGATCACGTACCTGGCGCTGCTGTTCCTCGCCGTCGCGGTCGACCAGCTCGTCTGATGCCGCGGGTCGCGCTGGCGACGGCGGCCGCCTTCCCCGAGCTGGACGAGGACGGGCCCGAGCTGCTCGCGGCGCTGGCCGCCGAGGGCCTCGAGGTCGACCTGCCGGTCTGGGACGACCCGTCGGTGGACTGGGCGGCGTACGACCTCGTGGTCATCCGGACGACCTGGGACTACCACGACCGGCACGAGCAGTTCCTCGCCTGGGCGCGCTCCGTCCCGCGGCTCGCCAACAGCGCCGACGTCGTCGCGTGGAACACCGACAAGGCCTACCTCGCGCGGCTCGCGGAGGCCGGCGTCCCCGTGGTGCCGACCACGTACCTGACCGCGCTCGACGGCTGGGCACCGCCGGACGAGCCGTTCGTCGTGAAGCCGACCGTCTCCGCCGGCGCTCGGAACACCGCCGCGTACGACGGGGGCGACCCCGCCGCGCTCGCGCACGTCGCAGCGCTGCTCCAGCGGGGCAAGACGGTCATGGTGCAGCCGTACCTGACCGCGGTGGACACCCAGGGCGAGACGGCGGTGCTGGTCTTCGGCGGCGAGGTCTCCCACGCTGCGCGCAAGGGACCGGTGCTCACGGTCGGCGGAGGCGTGGACAACACCGTCGTCAGCCGGCAGCTGACCTCGCCGCGAACCCCGGCGCCCGAGGAGGTCGCGGCGGCCGAGCAGGTCCTCGAGGTCGTGCGCGGCTGGGGCGACGAGCTGCTCTACGCCAGGGTCGACCTGCTGCCCGGGCCGGTGCTCATCGAGCTCGAGGTCACCGAGCCGTCCCTCTTCCTGCGGCACGCCCCCGGTTCGGCCGCCCGCTTCGCCCGCGCCGTCCGCCGCGCCGCCGACCGCTGAGGGTCAGTCGCCCCGGAAGCGCAGCAGGCGGCCGATCGTCCACCCCGTCCGCTGGGTGCCGTTCTGCACCGCGACCAGCCCCTCGCCCGCGGTGAGCACGTCCTTGCCGTAGGGCGCCAGTCCGTAGACCTCGCTCGTGCTGCCCGGCCGGGACAGGTCGGACGGGTCCCGACCGGTCCACAGCTCGGTGCCGTCCGCCGTGCTCACCGCGCGCACGAAGGCGTCGGAGACGAGGAGCGGCTGGTACACGAAGGCACCCGGGACCGCGGCGATCGCCACGCCGTCCCCGGTGCCCTCGACCCCGCCCACGTACACGACGTCGCCGTCGGCGCGCAGTGCCATGGCGTAGACGGCACCGATGCGCGACGAGGCGCTCGGCAGCGCGGTGCGCCACCGCAGGGCGCCGGTGGCCCCGTCGTACGCGACGACCCGTGGCGTGCTCGCCCACTGGTACAGCCCCCCGACCGAGCCGGGGTTGACGAGGTTCGTGGGCTGCAGCCAGGCGTCCTGCCCGACCAGCAGCGCGCCGTGCGCCCACGCGGCGAGGTAGGCCTCGGCGCCCACGCCGTTCCCGGCGTCGACCGCCCACCACCGCTGCGTGCCGGTGCGGAGGTCCACCGCCGTGACGGGGTCGTCGTAGGCGTAGGGCTCGTCCTGCCGGGTCGCGAAGCCGGTAGCCCCGGCCGTGCGGCCGTCGGGTGAGATCGC
Source organism: Mycobacteriales bacterium (assembly GCA_035495395.1). Classification (GTDB taxonomy): domain Bacteria; phylum Actinomycetota; class Actinomycetes; order Mycobacteriales; family SCTD01; genus RYN-111. The sequence goes on from DATJGA010000316.1 coordinate 1,615, forward strand.
GACGGCGTAGAGCTCGTCGTCGGAGCCGTGGTAGTCGTGGGTGGTCCGGGAGAGCACGCGCCCCGAGGTGGTCATGACGTCGACGCGGGTGTCCATCGCGTAGCTGCCGCCCGGCCTGGGCTCCTCGTACCCCACGACGACGAGCCGGTCGCCGGAGACGGCGAGCGCGAGCGGGCACTGGTCGAGCGCGTCGTGGCGCAGCTCGTCGTGCCGCCAGACGAGCCGGCCGGTCCTGAGCTCGTAGGCCTCCACCGTCCAGTCCTCGGCGTAGGTGCTCTTCCCGCCGCCCTCCCAGACCCAGCGGGCCACGTAGGCGAGCCGCCCGTCGGCGGTCACCATCGCCTCGTCGCGGTGGCCCTTGACCGGGCCGGCCTTCGACCAGAGCATCCGCCCGTCGCGCGCGTCGAACGCGGCGACGTAGCTGCCGTAGGAGTCGCTGGCGTCGTCGCCGAGGTGACCTGCGGCGACGACCACGCCGCTGCTCCCGCCCGCCTCCGCGGTCCACAGGGCCGGCGCCTGCGCGACGGGGTAGGTGCGCGCGAACGCGCGTCGCGAGGTGCGGACGTCGTACCCGATGACGGTGAGCCCCTTGGCACCGCCGAAGGTGAGGAAGTGCCCGGCGGCCACGGCGACCGCCCCGTTGTTGCGGAAGTCCGAGCCCGACCCGAGCACCTCGGCGCAGCGGGCGGTCGGGTCCGCGTCGACGGGGCAGCCCTGCTCGGGAGGGGGCGCTGCCGTCGAGTGGTGCACGGGGAGCAGCGCCGCGTGCAGGGCGTGCTCGCCGCACCAGCCGTGCAGCGCGTGCACCAGCCCCGACCGGGTGGGGCCGCAGCGCACCGGCGCCGAGCCGCCTGCGGGGGACGCCGCGCGTCCCGGTACGGCGAGAGCGGCCGCCAGCGCGACCAGCGCGGCGGGCAGGACGAGTCGTCGGCGGCTCATGCGCTCACCCCCTCAGCGGACCGAACTGCTGGGACGTGGTGGCGACGTCGGCCTGGCTGTAGCCGGTCGCGAGGCCCTGAAGCGCGACGCCGTCGAGGTCGGTGAACACGTGCCCGGGCGAGACGTCGCGCGGGAACATCGACCAGGGCACCTGCGCGACGAGCACGTCGAGGCTGGGGTCGACGACCTCGGGCGTCTTGTGCAGCGACTGGCCGGTGCACTCGTCCACGAAGCCGTCCGGCTGGGTGCCGCCGAGCTGGACGCGCAGCCGGCAGCCGGTCACCGAGTCGGTGAGGTCCGCGTAGTAGGCGCTGTCGCTGCGGTGCGGTCCCGCGAGGGTCATCGTCACCCGCAGGCCGTCGGCGTCCGCCTCGAAGCGCATGGCGACGATGTCCACGCCGTCGGCCGACGCGGCGCCGGCGGAGGAGTCCGGGCCGGTCCCGCTGAGGACGAGCACCCCGTCGCCCCGGGCGTCCCCGAAGCCGAGGGAGCGGTCCGTGCCGACCGGACCCGGCCGGGAGAAGTGCACCCCCGGCTGCGGCAGCGGCTGGTCGCCGGCAGGACCCGCTCCGGGCAGCTCGGCGCTGCTCGCCCCGCCGCCGTCGGCGCTGCGCGTGCCGGCGGCGTTGGGACGGGCCGCGCGGTCGGGAGCCGTGGGCGCGCCCTGCGTCGGCTGCGTGGCCGGGAGCTCGTGCAGGGAGTCGGTGCCCCCACGGGCGGGGGACCACAGCGTCGCGAGCAGCACGACCGCCGCGGTGAGGACCGGTCCGGTCGCCTGCAGCGCGTGGCGGCGGCGCCGGAGCGCCGTGCCGCGCCGCGTGGAGAACGCGAGCAGCTCGTCGTACGACCGCCGGGGGACGAGGTCATCCACGACCGACCACCTCCTGGTGCTCCTCGAGCCGGTTGCGCAGGGCGGCGAGGCCGCGCTGGACGTGGGTGCGGACGCTGCTCGGTGACGTGCCGAGCGTGCGGGACAGCTCGGGCTCCTCCACGCCGGCGAGGTAGCGCAGGACGAGCGCCTCGCGCTGCCGTCGGGGCAGCGTGGCAAGCGCGGCGACGAGCACCAGCCGCAGCGTGACCTGGTCCTCGATCCGCAGCACGTCGTCCTCGGACGCCAGCAGCGGGACCGCCTCGGTCGCGACCTTGCGCCGACGGGCGCCGTCGATGACGAGGTTGGCGGTCACGCGCTGCACCCACGCCGTGGGGCTGGACGCCTCGCGCACCTGGCCCCACCGGGCGTAGGCCCGGGCCAGCGCCTCCGCGGCGATGTCCTCCGCCAGCGCGGGGTCGCGGGTCATCCGGTGCGCGAGCCGCATCGAGGCCTGGAACAGCGGGTGGTAGGCGTCGGCGAACTCCTGGTCGGTCGTGACGGAGCGCGCGAACGCGCCGACCCGCCCCGTCGACACCGCCACCACAGCCGGCCCCCCTCTCACCCTGTCGACGCACCGGGGTGGCGGAGCGTCTACAGCCGGGTGCTGAGAGTGTGCGGCGAGCGGGCCGCGCTCCTCTACGGAGGTAGCGGCCGCTCAGGCAGGTGCGGTACGGCGGGAGCTGAGCTGCAGCCAGACGGCGGTGGTGAAGACGGCGGTGGCACCGGCGACGTGCACGGCGACCGCGAACGGCGGGACGCCGTGGAAGTACTGCCAGTAGCCGAGGGCCCCCTGCCCGACGACCAGCGCGGCCAGCAGCACCGCCCAGCGGCGCAGCGGCAGCCCCCAGGTGAGGACGAGGGCGGACAGCACGAGCCCGACGAGGACGTAGACGGCGTCGGTGTGCAACCGCGTCACGGTGAGCGGGTTGAAGGGCAGCCGCTCGATGTCGGCGCTGCCGGCGTGCGGGCCGGTGCCGGTGACGAGGGTGCCGAGCACGAGCACGGCGGCGCTGCTCAGCACGAGCAGCCCCGAGACGGCGCGCAGCGGGGCGGGCACGGGCGCGGGGTCGCCGTCGAGCTCGCGCAGCAGCCAGGCGGCGCAGTAGACCAGCGGGAAGCTGGTGAGGAAGTGCACGATCAGCACCCACGGGTTGAGGTCGGTGAGCACGAGCACGCCGCCGATGACGGCCTGCAGCGGCACGACGAGCGCCTGCACGAGGGCCAGCCGCTTCCACCGCGGTGCGTGCCGCCGTACGGCGAGGAAGAGCAGGATCCCGACCGTCTCCATGACGACGGCGAGGGTGCGGTTGCCGAACTCGACGGCGCCGTGCACGCCCAGTGCCGAGGTGCTCGTGAGCGAGCTGCTCGTGCAGGTCGGCCAGCTCGGGCAGCCGAGACCGGAGCCGGTGACCCGCACCGAGGCGCCGCTCACCACGAGGACCATCTGCAGCACCAGGGCGCTGACGGCCAGCCGGCGGACGCGCAGCGGCAGCACCGTGGTCACCGGCGCGGACAGGGTGCTCACTCCCACCGGAACCACCTCGACGCCGCCGCCAGCCCCGCCACCGCCCACACCGCGAGCACGACCGCGTCGCGGGCGACGAAGGCGCCGTCGCGGAGCAGGGAGCGCAGGCCGTCGGCGAGGGCGGCGGTCGGCAGGTAGACGAGCACGTGCTGCGCCGCGCCGTAGTCCTTGAGCGGGAAGACCACGCCGCCGAGGGCGAGCAGCACCAGCCAGACGAGGTTGGCGACGGCCAGCGTCGTGAGGCCGGGCAGGGTGCCGCCGATGAGCAGGCCGAGGCCGGCGAAGGCCGCCGTACCGAGGGCGATGAGGAGCACGGCGGCGAGCGTGTTGCCGTGCGGGTGCCAGCCCAGGGCCAGCCCGACCGAGCACAGCAGGACGACCTGCACCAGCTCGACGGCCAGCACGGCGAGGGTCTTCGCCTGCAGCAGCACCGACCGGGGGAGCGGCGTCGCTCCGAGCCGCTTGAGCACGCCGTACTGGCGGTCGAAGCCGGTCGCGATGGCCTGGCCGGTGAAGGCCGTGGACATGACCGCCAGCGCGAGGATCCCGGGCACGAAGAAGTCGACGCGGCGGCCGTCGACGGTCACGGCCGGGACGGTGGACAGCCCGACGAGCAGGCCCAGGGGGATGATCATGGTGAGCAGCAGCTGCTCGCCGTTGCGCAGCATGAGGGTCAGCTCGGCGCGGGCCTGGGCGCGCAGCATCTGCGCCCGTGAGGCGGCTGCGGGAGCCGGGGCGAGCGCGCCGGGGGCCCACCCGCTCATGCGCGCAGCTCCCTGCCGGTGAGGTCGAGGAACACGTCCTCGAGGGTGCGCGTCTCGACCTGCAGGTCGCGCGCGACGACGTCGTGCGCGGCGCACCAGTTGGCGACGTCGGCGAGCAGCTGCGGGCCGGCCGGGCCCTCGACGAGGTAGGCGCCGCCGACGGCGGTGACCCGGCAGCTCGGCGGCAGCGCCGCGGCGAGCGAGTCCAGGTCGAGCCCGGGTACGGCGGTGAAGCGCAGCTGGCCGGCGGCGCCGTGCGCGGTGAGCGCCGCCACGGTGCCCTCGGTGACCAGCCGCCCGTGGTCGACGACGACGACGTGGTCGGCGAGCTGCTCCGCCTCGTCCATGAGGTGCGTGGTGAGCAGCACGGCGACGCCGTCGCGGCGCAGCGCGTGCACCAGGTCCCACGTCGCGCGTCGTGCGGCGGGGTCGAGGCCCGCGGTCGGCTCGTCGAGGAAGACCAGCTCCGGCCGGCCCACGACCGCCATGGCGAGGGACAGCCGCTGCTGCTGCCCGCCCGAGAGGCGGCGGAACGCGGTGCCGGCGACGTCGGTGAGGCCGAGCCGGTCCAGCAGGTCGTCGGGGGAGTGCGGGTCGCGGTGGAACGAGGCGACCAGGCGGAGCAGCTCGCCGGCGCGCAGCCCCGGGTACCCGCCGCCGGTCTGCGGCATGACGCCGATGCGGTGCTTGACGGCCTGGTCCCGCGGGTCGAGCCCGAGCACCCGCACGGCGCCGCCGTCCGCGGTGCGGAAGCCCTCCGCGACCTCGATCGTCGTCGTCTTGCCGGCGCCGTTCGGGCCGAGCAGCGCGGTGACCTGGCCGGGGGCCGCGGCGAAGCTGAGGCCGTCCACGGCCCGCTTCTCGCCGTACCGCTTGACGAGGTCCCGGACCTCGAGCGCGGCGGTCGTCACGGAGCAGAGCCTAGGCGTGACCGTGCGGGTAAGGGTGCCCTGCGTGAGAGTGGTCACGGGGGCCCGGTTCGACGTGGGAAGCGAATTAGGCAACACTGACGTTGTGAAAAGCGTGGGCGAGCAGACGGGTACCCGTGAGCGGGTCCTCGCGCTGCTGCTCGAGCTGGGCCCCTCGACGGCGGCCACGCTCGGCGAGCGGCTCGGGCTCACGCAGCCCGGCATCCGCCGGCACCTCGACGCGCTTCTCGCCGAGGGCTCCGTCACGACCCGTGAGGCACGCCGCCGGGTCGTGACGAGAGGCCGGCCCGCCCGGCTCTACGCGCTCACCGACGCCGGGCACGCCGCCGGCCCCAGCGGGTACGACGACCTCGCCGTCGCCGCGCTGCGCTTCATGTCGCCGGAGCAGGTGCAGGGCTTCGCCGACGCCCGCAAGGCCGACCTGGAGGCCCGCTACGCGCACGTGGCGACCGCCGAGGACCGGCCCGCCGCGCTCGCCGAGGCGATGAGCGCCGACGGCTACGCTGCCGGCGTCTCGGCGCAGGGGTTCGGCGTCCAGCTCTGCCAGCACCACTGCCCCGTCCAGCACGTCGCCGCGGAGTTCCCGCAGCTGTGCGACGCCGAGACGGCCGCCATCTCCACGCTGCTCGACGTGCACGTCCAGCGGCTGGCCACCATCGCCCACGGCGACGGTGTCTGCACCACGTTCATCCCCCTGAGGAAGGTCGACGCATGACCACCACGCAGGACCAGGCGCTCGAGGGCCTCGGCAACTACAAGTTCGGGTGGTCCGACTCGGACGTCGCCGGCGCCTCGGCCCGACGCGGCCTCAACGAGGAGGTCGTGCGCGACATCTCGGCCAAGAAGTCCGAGCCGCAGTGGATGCTCGACATGCGCCTCAAGGGCCTCAAGCTGTTCCACAAGAAGCCCATGCCGACGTGGGGCTCCGACCTGAGCGGCATCGACTTCGACAACATCAAGTACTTCGTGCGCTCGACGGAGAAGCAGGCCGCCACCTGGGACGAGCTGCCGGCGGACATCAAGAACACCTACGACAAGCTCGGCATCCCGGAGGCGGAGAAGCAGCGCCTCATCGCCGGTGTCGCGGCGCAGTACGAGTCCGAGGTCGTCTACCACCAGATCCGCGAGGACCTGGAGCAGCAGGGCGTGCTCTTCCTCGACACCGACACCGCGCTGCGCGAGCACGAGGACCTGTTCCGCGAGTACTTCGGGAGCGTCATCCCCGTCGGCGACAACAAGTTCGCCGCGCTCAACACGGCCGTGTGGTCGGGCGGGTCCTTCATCTACGTGCCGCCGGGCGTCAAGGTCGACATCCCGCTGCAGGCGTACTTCCGCATCAACACCGAGAACATGGGCCAGTTCGAGCGGACCCTGATCATCGCGGACGAGGGCTCGAGCGTGCACTACGTCGAGGGCTGCACCGCGCCCATCTACAGCTCCGACTCGCTGCACTCCGCGGTCGTCGAGATCATCGTGAAGAAGGACGCCCACGTCCGGTACACGACCATCCAGAACTGGTCGAACAACGTCTACAACCTGGTGACCAAGCGGACCGCGGTCCAGGCCGGCGGTCGCATGGAGTGGATCGACGGCAACATCGGCTCCAAGGTCACCATGAAGTACCCCGCCTGCTTCCTGCTGGGCGAGGGCGCGCAGGGCGAGACGCTGTCGGTGGCCTTCGCGGGCGCCGGTCAGCACCAGGACGCCGGCGCGAAGATGGTGCACGCCGCGCCCCGCACGAGCTCCAACATCGTCTCGAAGTCGGTGGCCCGTGGCGGCGGTCGCACGTCGTACCGCGGGCTGGTGCAGGTGCAGGAGGGCGCGCACGGGTCGAAGAGCAACGTCGTGTGCGACGCGCTGCTCGTCGACACCATCAGCCGCTCCGACACCTACCCGTACGTCGACGTCCGCGAGGACGACGTCTCGCTCGGCCACGAGGCGACCGTGTCGCGCGTGGGCGAGGACCAGCTCTTCTACCTGATGAGCCGCGGCCTCGCGGAGCAGGAGGCGATGGCGATGGTGGTGCGCGGCTTCGTCGAGCCGATCGCCCGCGAGCTGCCCATGGAGTACGCGCTCGAGCTCAACCGGCTCATCGAGCTGCAGATGGAGGGTTCTGTTGGCTAGCCCCCCGCTGGCCGCACCTGCGGTCCGGCACACCTCCCGTGACCCGGAGGCGTTCCCCCCGATCACCGGTCGTGAGGAGGAGTGGCGCTTCACCCCGCTCGCCCGGATGCGCGGCCTGCACGACGGCAGCGCGACGGTGGACGCCGTGCTGCCCGTCGAGGTGAGCGCGCCCGAGGGCGCCCGCGTCGAGACGATCAGCGGCGACCACCCGCTCGTCGGCAGCGTGCTGGTCCCTGCGGACAAGCCCGCGGCGCTGGCGATGGCCGGCGTCAAGGAGGCCCAGCTCGTCACCGTCGACGGTGAGCTCGCCGAGCCGGTGGTGCTGCGGTTCCACGGCACCGGCGGCACGTCGTACGGGCACGTCGTGGTGGACGTGAAGCCGTTCGGCAAGGCCGTCGTCGTGCTCGACCACACCGGTACGGCGACGCACGCCGGTGGCGTCGAGGTGCGCGTGGGCGACAGCGCCGACGTGACCCTGGTGTCCCTGCAGGACTGGGACGACGACGCGGTGCACCTCGGTGCGCAGGCCGCCCGTCTCGGCCGGGACGCGCGGTACAAGTCGGTCGTCGTGACGCTCGGTGGCGACCTCGTCCGGCTCAACCCCACCGTCGAGTACGCCGGTCCCGGCGGCTCCGCGGAGCTGCTCGGCCTGGCCTTCGCGGACGCCGGCCAGCACCTCGAGCACCGGCTGCTCGTGACGCACACCGCCCCGAGCTGCCAGTCGCGCGTGACCTACAAGTCGGCGGCGCAGGGCGTGGACGCGCACACCGTCTGGATCGGCGACGTGGCCATCCGGCCCGAGGCGACCGGCACCGACACCTACGAGCTCAACCGCAACCTGCTGCTCTCGGACGAGGCACGCGCCGACTCGGTGCCGAACCTCGAGATCGAGACCGGCGAGATCGCCGGCGCCGGGCACGCCAGCGCCACCGGCCGCTTCGACGAGGAGCAGCTGTTCTACCTGCAGGCGCGCGGCATCGAGCCGGCCGAGGCGAAGCGCATGGTCGTGCGCGGCTTCTTCGCCGAGGTCCTCGCCCGCATCGGCGTGCCGTCGCTCGAGGAGCGGCTGCTCACGGCGATCGATGCGGAGCTGGCGTCATGAGGGCCTGCTCGCTCACCGAGCTGCCCGAGGAGGGTGCGCTGAAGGTGCACCTCGACGGCCGGGACATCTGCGTCGCGCGCAGCCACGGCACGGTCTACGCGATCGGCGACACCTGCTCGCACGCCGACGTCTCGCTCTCCGAGGGCGACGTCGAGGACGGCACGATCGAGTGCTGGCTGCACGGCTCGCGCTTCGACCTCCGCACCGGTGCTCCCATCGGCCTGCCGGCCACCAAGTCCGTACCGACCTACCCGGTCACCGTCATCGGTGACGACGTCTTCCTGAAGCTGGAGAAGAAGTAATGGCTGTGCTCGAGGTCCGCGACCTGTCGGTCAGCGTCGAGGACAAGGAGATCCTCAAGGGGGTCTCCCTGACCATCAAGTCCGGCGAGACGCACGCCATCATGGGCCCCAACGGCTCTGGGAAGTCGACGCTGGCGTACTCGCTGGCCGGCCACCCGAAGTACACCGTCACCGGCGGCACGGTCACCCTCGACGGCCAGGACGTCCTCGCCATGGCGGTCGACGAGCGCGCCCGCGCCGGCCTGTTCCTCGCGATGCAGTACCCCGTCGAGATCCCCGGCGTCTCGGTCTCCAACTTCCTCCGTACGGCGGCCACCGCCGTCCGTGGTGAGGCCCCCAACCTGCGGCTGTGGGTGAAGGAGCAGAAGGAGGCCATGGCGGCCCTGGAGATGGACCCGGCGTTCGCGAACCGCAACGTCAACGAGGGCTTCTCCGGCGGCGAGAAGAAGCGCCACGAGATCCTCCAGCTCGAGCTGCTCAAGCCGCGCATCGCGATCCTCGACGAGACCGACTCGGGTCTCGACGTCGACGCCCTGCGCGTGGTGTCCGAGGGCGTCAACCGGGTCCGCGCGACGGGGGAGACCGGCACCCTGCTCATCACGCACTACACCCGGATCCTGCGGTACATCGAGCCCGACTTCGTGCACGTCTTCGTCGACGGCAAGATCGTGGCCGAGGGCGGCAAGGAGCTCGCGGACGAGCTCGAGGCGCACGGCTACGCCAGCTACGTCGGGGCGGCGGCGGTCTGACATGAGCGCGCCTTCGTTCGACGTCGAGGCGGTCCGCAAGGACTTCCCCGTGCTGTCGCGCGAGGTCAACGGCCGGCCGCTGGTCTACCTCGACAGCGCCTCGTCCTCGCACAAGCCCCGGCAGGTGCTGGAGGCCGAGCGGCAGTTCGTCGAGGAGCACTACAGCAACGTGCACCGCGGCGTGCACACGCTGTCGCAGGAGGCCACCGACGCCTACGAGTCCGCCCGCGCGACGGTGGCGGGCTTCATCGGCGGCGCCCCGCGCGAGGTCGTCTTCACCAAGAACGTCACCGAGGCGCTGAACCTCGTCGCCTACTCGCTGGGCAACCCCGGCTCGCCGGTGCAGCTCGGCCCGGGTGACGAGGTCTGCGTCACCGAGCTGGAGCACCACTCCAACCTCGTGCCGTGGCAGCAGCTGTGCGAGCGCACCGGTGCGACCCTGCGCTGGTTCGGCCTCACCGACGAGGGCCGGCTCGCGCTCGACGACGACGTCGTCACCGAGCGCACCAAGGTGCTCGCCTTCGGGCACGTGAGCAACATCCTCGGCACCGAGAACCCGGTCCGCGAGCTGGCCGACCGGGCCCGGGCCGTCGGGGCGCTCAGCGTCGTCGACGGCGCGCAGGCCGTGCCGCACCAGGCCGTGTCGGTCACCGACCTCGGCGTCGACCTGTACGCCTTCACCGGCCACAAGATGCTCGCGCCCACCGGCGTCGGGGTCCTGTGGGGCCGTGCCGACGTGCTCGACGCGCTGCCCCCGTTCATGGGCGGCGGCTCGATGATCGAGCAGGTCACGATGGAGCGCTCGACGTACGCCGCCGTGCCGGAGCGGTTCGAGGCCGGCACCCCCGTCATCAGCCAGGCGATCGCGCTGGCCGCCGCCTGCGACTACCTCACCGAGGTCGGCCTCGACGCCGTCAAGGCGCACGAGGTGGAGCTCACCGCCCGGCTGCTCGACGGCCTGCGGGCGCTCCCCGGCGTGCGGGTCCTCGGGCCCGACACGACCGAGCTGCGCGGCAGCGCCGTCTCCTTCGTCGTCGACGGGGTGCACCCCCACGACGTGGGGCAGTCCCTCGACGAGCACGGGATCGCCGTACGCGTCGGGCACCACTGCGCGGCGCCCGTCTGCAGGCGGTACGGCGTGCCGGCGACTGCCCGGGCCTCGACGTACCTCTACAACACCGCGGCCGAGATCGACGCGCTGCTGGAAGGGATCCAGCAGGTGCAGGCGTTCTGGGGAGCGAGATGAGCGACTCCCTCTACCAGGAGATCATCCTGGACCACTACCGCAACCCCCACCACAAGGGGCTGCGCGAGCCCTACGACGTCGAGGTGCACCACGTGAACCCGACGTGCGGCGACGAGGTCACCGTGCGCGTCGCGGTGAAGGACGGCGTCGTCGAGGACGTCAGCTACGACGGGCACGGCTGCTCGATCAGCCAGGCCGCGACCTCGGTCATGACGGACCTGGTCATCGGCAAGCCGGTGGCCGAGGCGCTCGTGAAGCACGACGCGTTCCTCGAGCTCATGCAGTCGCGTGGTGCCCTGGAGCCCGACGAGGACGTCCTCGAGGACGGCATCGCCTTCGCGGGGGTGTCGAAGTACCCGGCGCGCGTCAAGTGCGCGCTGCTGGGCTGGATGGCGTGGAAGGACGCCACCGCACAAGCGGTGGCCGTCGCTGGAGGAGAGCACTGATGGCCGAGCCCACCGAGACCCCCGTGGCGACCAGGACCAAGCCCGCGGACGAGGACGTCCTCGAGGCGATGAAGGACGTCGTCGACCCCGAGCTCGGCATCAACGTCGTCGACCTCGGCCTGGTGTACGGCGTGCAGGTGCACGAGGACGTCACCGCCACCCTCGACATGACGCTGACCAGCGCCGCGTGCCCCCTCACCGACGTCATCGAGGACCAGACGCGCAACGCCCTGGCCCCGCTCGTGAACGACGTGCGCATCAACTGGGTCTGGATGCCGCCGTGGGGCCCGGACAAGATCACCGACGACGGCCGCGAGCAGCTGCGCGCCCTCGGCTTCAACGTCTGACCCGTCCCGCGTGGGGACGCTCTACGACGGGATCGGCGTCGGGTACGGCGGGCAGCGCCGGCCGGACGCGCGCATCGCCGCCGCCCTCCACGAGGCGATCGGTGGGGCCCGGACGGTGGTGAACGTCGGGGCGGGCACCGGGTCGTACGAGCCGCGCGGCTGCGTGGCGGTCGAGCCCTCGCGGGTGATGCTCGAGCAGCGTCCGTCCGGGGCGGCCCCCGCGGTGCAGGCGCGCGCGGAGGCGCTGCCGTTCGCCGAGGGTGCGTTCGACGCGGCGATGGCGGTGCTCACCACGCACCACTGGACCGACCCCGAGCGGGGGCTGGCCGAGCTGGTCCGGGTGAGCAGGCGCCAGGTTGTGCTCACGTGGGACCAGCAGGTGACGTCACGCTTCTGGCTCATCCGCGACTACCTCCCCGAGATCGCGCTGAGCGAGGAGCACCTGCCCGCGCTGGCGGCCGTGCAGGCCGCCTGGCCGGAGGCGCAGGTGCGGGTGGTCCCTGTGCCGTGGGACTGCACGGACGGGTTCCTCGCGGCGCACTGGCGACGGCCCGAGGCCTACCTCGACCCGGCGGTGCGGGCCGCGGTGAGCTCCTTCCACCGGCTCGGCGACGCGGTGGTGCTGCCGGCGATGGTCCGGCTGGCGGCCGACCTCGCGTCAGGCGAGTGGGCCCGCCGCAACGCCGACCTGCTCGAGTGTGACGAGCTCGACTGCAGCTACCGCCTGGTCGTCCGCGGCTAGATGCTGCCGCTGAAGGTGTCGCAGGAGCGGGGGCTGCCGCCCCGGTAGCCGGTGGTGAACCACTTCTGCCGCTGCGCCGCCGACCCGTGCGTCCAGCTCTCCGGGTCGACCCGGCCCTGGAGCTTCGACTGGATCCGGTCGTCGCCCACCGAGGCCGCGGCGTCGAGGCCGTCGGCGATGTCGGACTGCTCCAGCGGCTCGACGAAGCCGGTCTCGACGGCGTGCGCGGCCCAGACGCCTGCGTAGCAGTCCGCCTGCAGCTCCAGCCGCACCGAGCCCGAGCTGGGCCCGCGCCGGTCGCTGCCCGCGCTCACGCCGAGCAGGTCCTGCACGTGGTGGCCGTACTCGTGGGCGATGACGTAGGCCTGCGCGAACACGCCGCCCTTCGCGCCGAAGGTG
>DATJGA010000317.1:0-5620 GCA_035495395.1 Mycobacteriales bacterium
GTCGGGGAGGTGGTCGAAGCACAGGGGGAAGGAGGGCACCTCGGCGATCACCTCGGCCTTCCCTCCCGCGTCGAGCCGGAGCACCGAGTGCGCGCCCCAGTCCGCCAGCCACAGCGCCCCGTCGTACCAGCGGGGTGACTCGGGGAACGCCAGCCCCGTCAGCAGGACCCGCGGTGCGCTCACGCCGGCCAGTCAATACCGTCGTCGTGTGACCGAGGTACGGCGGGTGAGCGCCGAGGACACGGCCGACCTGCGCCGGCGGGTGCTGCGCGGTGGGCGCCCGGTCGACCTGGCCGACGACGACCCGACGCTGTTCCACGTCGGTGCGTACGACGGGGAGCAGCTGGTGGGCACCGGCAACGTCCGGCGGGAGCCGGCTCCCTGGGCTCCCGACGTACCGGCCTGGCGGTTGCGCGGGATGGCGACGGAGCCGGAGCGGCGCGGGGAGGGCGTCGGGGCAGCCGTCCTCGAGGCGCTGCTCGAGCACTGCCAGGCCGAGGGCGGCGGCGAGCTCTGGTGCAACGCGCGGACGCCCGCGCGGTCGTTCTACCTGCGCGCCGGCTTCACGGAGGTCGGCGAGGAGTGGGTCGACCCCGAGATCGGCCCGCACGTGCGGATGCGCCGCCCGACCTAGCGCAGGACCTCGTCGCGAGCGGGCTCCGTCAGCGGCTGGCGGGGCTGGGGGAGCTCAGGGGCCTGGAAGCGGGCGATCGAGGCGCGCAGGCCGCCGGCGAGCTCGGTGAGCTGCGCCGCCGCGGCCGCGGACTGCTGGGAGCCGACGGCGTACTGCCGCGCGGCGTCGCTCACGTGCGTCATGGCCCCGACGACCTGCTCGGACGCCGAGCGCTGCTGCTGGGTGGCGATGGAGATCTCCTTCGCCGCGATCGTCGTCTCGTCGACCATGCCGGCGATCCGCTCGAGGGCGTCGACGACGCCGCGGGCGAGCTCGGTGCCGAGGCGCACCTCCTTGGTGCCCTCCTCGGTGGCGATGATCGTGCTGTTGGTCTCGGCCTGGATCTCGGCGACGAGCGCCTGGATCTGGCCCGTCGACTCCTGGGCTCGCTCGGCGAGCTTGCGCACCTCGGTCGCGACGACGGCGAAGCCGCGGCCGTGCTCGCCGGCTCGGGCGGCCTCGATGGCGGCGTTCAGCGCGAGCAGGTTGGTCTGGTCGGCGAGGTCGTCGATGACGTCGAGGATCCGGCCGATCTCGTGCGACTTCTCCCCGAGCGACAGCGCGCGGGCCGCGATGGTGCCGACGCGGACGGCGATGGTGTCCATCGAGGAGACCGAGGCCATGACCGCGCTGCGGCCGTCCTCGGCGTACCGGAGCGTCTCGGCGGCGTAGTGCGCGACGGCCTGCGCGGTCTCGGCGATCTGCGCGGCGGTGGCGGCGAGCTCCTCGATCGTGGAGGTCGTCTCGGCGACCGCCGAGCTCTGCTGCGAGGCGGACTCGGCGTGCTCCTCGGCGGTGGACAGCAGCTGGCCGGCGGACGCGGCGATCTGCTCGCCGCCGACGCGCACCTGGCCCACCAGGGCGCGCAGCCCGGCGAGGGTGTCGTTGAGCGCCTCGCCCAGGACGCCGATGCTGCCGTCGCCGGTGTCGACCGTGACGTCGAGGTCGCCGTGCCCGGCGCGGGCCAGGTCCTCGGTGAGCTGCGCGACGCGGCCCTCGAGCTGGATGCGCGCGGCGAGCGCCTCGTGCTCCGCGCGGCGCAGCCGTCCGCCGACGGTGCCCGCGAGCAGGCCGACGAGCAGGAGCACCGACAGCGCCCAGCTGGCGTGCGTCCACCAGCCGGCGTCCGAGAGCTGCGAGAGCCCGAGCGCGAGGCACAGGCACAGCAGGAAGCCGATGGCGGCCAGACCGCCGGTGGTGCCCCACTTACGGGCATGCTGCTGCTCGACCATGCTCAAGGCGTCGGCGCCCCGCGGTGGCAGGGGGAGTCACCCGTACGGGTGACAGGTCAGCCGGTGTACTCCCAGTGCCAGGCCTCGGGCATGCTCCCGGACGGCTCGGCCCACGACGGGTGCACGAAGTGGAAGCGGCGCGCGTTGGCGCGCATCCAGTTGTAGGCGGGCGAGCCGAACTGGGCCACCCCGCAGCCGAGGTCGACGGCCAGCCCCCAGCCGTGCCGGCTGGTCCCGGGTACGGCGGCCAGGCCCGGCTTGCGGCGGTAGACGTCGACCTGGCGGGCGTAGGAGCGGTACGAGTCGGTGACGCAGAGCGGCTTCCCGGTCTTGCGCCAGTGGTACACGCTCATCTTGTCGAACCAGCGGGAGGCGTCGGTGCGCATCCGCTGGCCGGGTGCCTTCCAGAGCGGGCAGAGCGCGGCCGGGTCGAGCTGGCCGTTGCTCATGCCGCCCGTCGACGAGGTGACGCACCGGGCGGCGCCGGCGGGGCGCACCCGGGCCAGCCTCGCCAGCCGGGCCGCCTCGCGAGCGCGCGCCTGGGCGAGCAGCCGCGTCGCCGCTGACAGCTGCCGGGAGGTGTCCGCGGCGAGCGCCTGCAGGTCGTGCATCCGCTTCGCCGAGCGGTCCGCCAGCGCCTGGGCGCTGCGCTCGAGCTGGGTGGCCTCGGCGTGCTTGCGCATGAGCGACAGCTGCGCCAGGCGGGCCCGCCGTACGACCTCGGTGTCGCTGCCGGCGACCTTGTCGAGCTCGCCCTGCGTCTGCAGCAGCCCGAGCACCTGGTCCGGCGACATGCCGATGGCCAGGCGCAGCTTGTCCTGCACCGGGTGCATGTACATCCGGCGCGCGACGACCGCGACGGCGACGCGGCTCTGCGCGAGGGCAGCCTCCTGCGCCCGGACGAGAGCGGTGACCGCGGCGTAGCGCCGCTCGACCTGGCGGAGCGCGGCCCGGTCGCGCTCCCACTGCTCGGTGCCGTTGACGAGGCGGTCGGTGGTGATCCGGACCTGCCGCTGCAGGGCGGCCACGCGGGCCTCGGCCGAGGCGACCTCGTCGGCCTGCGCGTGCGGGGCCGCCACGAGGGCGGGCCCGGCGAAGGTGGACAGCGCGACGGTGACCGACGCGATGACGCGTGCCAGCACGGGAAGGACCTCTCCGCACGCCTACGAGCGCCCCTGCGCTCGCGCCGGGTGCCACCCCCGGCTGCGTACGTCCACCCCCAACAGAGGTGAGTTCAACGTAGGTGAGGTTTGGAACCCCGGGCAAACGGGGAGAGTGAGGTGTCACGAGCGCGTGAGAGCCACGCGAAACCCCCGCACGCCCTCGCCCGGCCGCCCACACTCGGCTCGTGGTCCTCCTGCTGCGCCTCGTCCGCTGGCTGATGGCGCCGCTGCTCGCGACGGGGCTCGTGCTCGGCGGGGGCGGCTGGTACGTCGCCGGCCAGATCGGTGACCGCGCGCTCGCCCTGCACCCCTACGCGCCCCGGACCCCGCTGACCGTCGTCGCCGTGCACCCCGCGTCGATCACGCTGCGCGGCCGCCTCCCCGAGCTGACCCGTCCCGGCACGTACGGCGTGTACTGGGCCGGGGGGTACGGGCAGGTGTCCGGACCACCCCGTGGCACCGGGGTCGTGACCCGCGCGTTCCGCGTCCTCACCGGGGTCGCCCCGCGGCCGGGCACCCGCGCCGGGATGACGGGTGACGCCTTCCCGGACGACCCGCGCGTGGCGCTCGGCGTGCCCGTGCGCTCGGTGACGTACCGCTCCCCCGCGGGCGCGTTCCCGGCCTGGTACGTGCCGGGCCGCGGCACGACCTGGGCGCTGCTCGTGCACGGCAAGGGCGCCACCAGGACGTCGATGCTGCGGATGATGCGGGTGCCGGTGCGGCTCGGCCTGCCCTCGCTCGACCTCGGCTACCGCAACGACGCGGGGAGCCCGCGGGACCCCTCCGGCCGGTACGGCTGGGGCGGCACGGAGTGGCAGGACCTCGACGCCGCGGTCGGCTGGGCGCAGCAGCACGGGGCCCGGCACGTCGTGCTGCTCGGGGCGAGCATGGGCGGCGCGGTCGTCGCCGCCTTCCTCGAGCACTCGACGAGGGCGCCCCTCGTCTCCGCCGTCGTGCTCGACTCGCCGGTCCTCGACCTCGCCGGCGTGGTCGACCTCGGCATCGCGCGCCGCGCCCTGCCCGTGGTCGGCTGGCGGGTGCCCGGCCCGGTGCGCTGGACCGCCGAGCGCGTCGTGTCGCTCCGGTACGGCGTCGACTGGCGCGGCCTGGACCACCTCGACGACACCAGCTGGGTGCGCGTCCCGGTGCTGCTGCTGCACGGGACGGGCGACGCCACGGTGCCGTTCGCCACGAGCGCGGCGCTGGCCGCGGCGCAGCCCGACCTCGTCACGTTCCTCCCCGAGCCGGGCGTCGCGCACGTCCAGTCGTGGAACCACGACCCCGGCGGGTACGAGGCGGCGCTGCGCCGCTTCCTGGTCAGGCCTGGAGGGAGTCGAGCAGCTCGCCCATGACGTCGAGGAAGCCCGCCGTACCGGCCTTGGCCTGCTCGTACTGCTCCACCGTGAGGTTGCCGCCGGACTGCGTCACGACGAGCTCGGTCTTGCCGTCGGTCTCGGTCAGCGTGACGGTGTAGGTCTCGAAGGGCTCGCGCAGCTCGGGCTCGTCGGTGATCGCGAGGACCAGCCGGCGCGGCTCGTCCACCTCGAGGAACCTCCCGTTCCAGCCGATCTGGTGACCGCCGGGCACGGTCATCGTGCCGCCCCACCGGCCTCCGACGACCGGCTCGACGACCATGTCGGTCATCACGCCGTCGTGGCCGCCGAACCAGACGGCGAAGTGCTCCGGTCGGGTCCAGCACTGCCAGACCAGCTCGCGCGGCGCGTCGACGACGCGGGTGATCGTGTAGCCCTCGGTCTCGCTCATGGCTTCTTCCCCTTCTGCTGCAGGTCTCGGAGGTGGGCGTCGAGGCGGTCGAACGAGCCCTCCCAGAACGCGCGGTACCGCTCGAGGAAGCTCGCCGCCTCCTCCAGCCGCGCGCCGTTGAGGGCGGCCGGTCGCCACTGGGCCTGGCGCCCACGGGTGATGAGCCCGGCGGCCTCGAGCACCTTGAGGTGCTTGGAGACCGCCTGCAGGCTCATGGCGAACGGCCCGGCGAGCTCGTTCACCGTGGCCTCGCCGTCGGCCAGCCGCTCGAGGATCGCGCGGCGGGTCGGGTCGGCGAGCGCGCCGAAGACCCGGCTCAGCGGGTCCTCGTCGGGCATCGTGTTCATCCATTCGGTTGAGCAACTGATTGGTTGAGCATGGACTGCGTGCGAGGCGTTGTCAAGCGCTGACAGACTCCCCGCGTGGACGCACTGCACCTGCGGGGACCGCTCCTCGTCGGACCGGGCACCGAGGTCGCCGAGGCCTGGGTCGTCGGCGACCGGCTCACCTTCGACCGGCCGTCGCTGCCCACCACCGCGCTGGAGGGCTGGGTGCTGCCGGGGCTCGCCGACGCCCACTGCCACGTCGGCCTGGGTCCGGACGGCGCGGTGCCACGGGAGGTCGCCGAGGAGCAGGCGCTGACCGACCGCGCTGCCGGCGCGCTGCTCCTGCGGGACGCCGGCCAGCCCGGCGACACGCGCTGGATCGACGAGCGCCCCGACCTCCCCGTCGTCGTGCGGGCCGGCCGGCACATCGCGCGCAGCCGTCGCTACCTCCGGGGCTTCGGG
>DATJGA010000318.1:0-2023 GCA_035495395.1 Mycobacteriales bacterium
CCACGACGTCGGGCGAGGGGTCCTTGACGGTGACGCGCAGCAGCGCGGCGGCCTGCTCGTTGGTCGGCGCGTCCGGCCGGTCGAGCCGGACGAGGTCGGCCTTGAGGAGCGCGGGCTCGACGGGCAGCGCGTCGCGCAGCCCGGCCAGCGCCAGCTCGGCCTTGGCCTCGACGTCGAGCCCGGTGAGCACGAACTCCATGCGGTTGCGGTGCCCGCCGATGAGGTTGAGCGCGACCTTCACCTGGCCCGACGGGGGCCCGCCGCGGACGCCGCTGACGCGCACCCGGTCCGGGCCGTCCTGAGCCAGCGCGATGGTGGAGAAGTCGGCGACGACGTCCGGTCCGGCGTAGAGCGGACCGGCGATCTCGTAGAGCAGCTGCGCGGTGACGGTGCCGACGGTGACGGCGCCGCCGGTGCCGGGGTGCTTGGTGACGACGCAGGAGCCGTCCTCGTGCAGCTCGGCGACCGGGAAGCCCATCCGCAGCGGCTGCGCGACCTCGTCCTGCCAGAACGCGTAGTTGCCCCCGGTCGCCTGGGTGCCGCACTCGATGACGTGCCCGGCGACGACGGCGCCGGCGAGGGCGTCCCAGTCGTCGCGCGCCCAGCCGAACCGCGCGGCTGCCGGCCCGACGACGAGCGAGGCGTCGGTGACCCGGCCGGTGACGACGACCTGCGCGCCCTGCTGCAGGGCCCGGGCGATGCCCCAGGCACCGAGGTAGGCGTTCGCGGTCAGCGGCTGCCGGTCGCCCAGCGGCTCGCCGGTGTCGAGGTGCGGCAGGTCCAGCTCGCCGACGCGGGGGAGCAGGTCGTCGCCCTCGACGTGCGCGACGGGTACGGCGACGCCGAGCCGCTCGGCCAGCGCCCGCACCGCGTCCGCGCACGCCGCGGGCGCGAGCCCGCCCGCGTTGACGACGACCTGGGTGCCGCGGTCGGCCACCGTGCCCAGGACGCCCTCGAGCTGGCGCAGGAAGGTCGATGCGTACCCTTTGGTCGGATCCTTCAGCCGTGACCGGAACAGGATGAGCATCGTCAGCTCAGCCAGGTAGTCGCCCGTCACGACGTCCACCGGTCCGTCGTTGAGCACTTCGGACAGCGCCGTGAGCCGGTCGCCGTAGAAGCCCGAGCAGTTCGCGATACGCAGCACAGGGCATGGGTATCAGACAGCTCGACCCAGCAGCAGGAGGTGGCGGTGCGCGGAGGCCTGGGCAACGCCGTGCTCAACGGCCTCGTGCTCACCACCGCGCTCGTCGTGGTCGGCACCGGCTCGGCCGAGCGCGCGCCGGCGCCCCGGCAGCCGCTCGAGGTCCAGCAGCCCGCGCCCGCGCAGCACGCCGCCTCGCGCAGCCGGCCGGCCGCCGTGCAGCCGCTGCGTGCGCTCCGCACCCCCGACCTGCTCGTCACGCTGCGCGCGCCCGTCACGAGCGCCCAGCTGGCCGCCGTACGCCGGATCCGCGGGGTGAAGGCGCTCGCGCTGGTCTCCCGCGGCCGGGTGCAGGTCGGGTCGCACGCGCTGGACCTGCTCGGCGTGGACCCCTCCGCGTTCCGCGCCTTCACCCCGCGTGACACGGCGCGCTCTGACGCGCTCTGGGAGGCGGTGCGGCGAGGTGAGCTCGCGGCGTCGTACGGCGCGCCGCTGCCCCTCGGGCAGCAGGTCCGGGTCGGGACGGGCTCGCTGCGGGTCGGGGCGCTCGCCGCCTTCGGCGTGCCGGGCGACGCCGTCGTCGAGCGCTCCGTCGGCGCGGCCCTCGGGCTGCGCGCGGACACCCTGGTCCTCGCGGCTCCGTCCCGCGGGGTGCGCACGCTGTCGCGCGACGTCCGGCACGCCCTCGGCGCGAGCGCCCGGGTCAGCGTGCTGCGCCCGGCGTCCCTGCAGCACCGCCGACCGAGCACCTACCGCGAGCTCTACCAGCTCTCCGCCCGCTACTGCCCCGGCCTGTCGTGGACCGTCCTCGCCGCGATCGGCCAGGTCGAGAGCGGGCACGGCCGCAACGTCGGCCCGTCGAGCGCCGGCGCCCTCGGCCCC
>DATJGA010000319.1:0-4696 GCA_035495395.1 Mycobacteriales bacterium
GCCGGTGCCTGGTTCCTGGTGCGCCCGAGGGCGGGCACCCCGGTCGCGGCCGGGGTCGCGGTCGCCGGTCTCGCCGCGACCGCGGGCCTGTTCGCGTTCGCCCCGTCCGACCCGCCGGTGCCGGTGATCCTCGGCTCGTACCCGATCGGTGACGGCGAGGGCTGCGCGAACGGCGACATCCCGGTCGCCGGCGGCTTCTACTCGCTCGACATCCCCGCCGGGCTGCTGCGCTTCCAGCCCCGCGGCTCGAGCAGCGAGAGCGGCTACTGGGAGACCTCGGTCAGCGGGACCGGCCACCAGTCCGCCGTCTGCCTGCGGCTCGGCACGAAGGTCGTCTGGCGGGTCCGCAGCAGGACGCTGTCGCCCACCGCGCCCAGCGGCGCCGTCTCCTGCCAGACCCCCGAGTCGCTGCTCGGCGGCGGGTTCGCGTTCCCGTGGGGCCTGGCCGCGCTCTCGTCGTACCCGCAGGCGCCGATGCGCTGGGCGGCGGCGAACGGGCCGTACACGGACGGACCGGCGCCGGAGGGCGAGGTGTCGGCGCTGTGCGCCGAGCTGCCCGAGGGGCTGCGCACGTACGTGACGACGGCGAGCGGCTCGGGGACGGTCGACGCGTACTGCTTCAAGGGCGACCACCCGCTCGGCGGCGGGTACGCCGGGAGGGCCGTCGACGGGAGCTACCCCAACGCCGACGGGTGGACGGTGACGGCCAGCGGGACGGCGTCGGCGTACGCGCTCTGCTACCACCCGTCGCGGCGGCTGGGCCTGCGGACGAGCTATCCCGTCCAGTCGCTCGACGGTGACGCGGTGTGCGGGTCGGGTGACGTGCTGCTCGGCGGCGGGTGGCAGAGCGGTACGACCCTGGACGGGCTGCAGCACTTCGAGCCGAACGGCAGCGGCTGGAAGGCGGAGCAGCCCTCCGGCGGGCCGACCACGGCGTACGCGCTGTGCGCCAAGCGCTGGTGACGCGAGGCGACAAACGGGAAGGCGTTTGCGCGGTGAAACGTTAGAATCCCCGAGAGCTGCGGGGGAGGTCTGCACGTGGATGTCGTCGGGTCGCTGCTGCGGTGGCGCCGGCTCCCTTGGCTGGTCGAGCTGGTGAGCATCCTGGCCGGGTACGGCGTCTACTCGAGCATCCGGCTGATCTCCGCGCAGGAGTCGCGCTACACCGCCTCGTACGCGCACGCCCGCTCCGTGCTCGACATCGAGAAGTCCGTCGGCATCTTCCACGAGGTGCCGCTCAACCACTTCCTCGTCAAGCACGCCGTGCTCGTCGACTTCTCCAGCTACTGGTACGCCACGGCCCACTTCGTCGTGACGCCACTGGTGCTGGTGTGGCTGTTCCGGCACCGGTCCTGGGCCTACCCGATGATGCGCTCAGCGATCGTCATCGCGACGGTGAGCGCCCTCGTCGTCTACGCCACCTGGCCGCTCGCCCCGCCGCGCTTCGTCGTCGCCGGCGTCACGGACACCGTGATGCAGAACCCGGTGATCTGGGCGAAGGACGGTGCCGCGGAGTTCGTCAACGAGTACGCCGCGATGCCGTCGCTGCACGTCGGCTGGGCGGTGTGGTGCGCCGTGGCGGTGGTGGCCGTGCTGCGCACGAAGTGGCGGCACCTGGCCTGGCTCTACCCCGTCACGACGACCCTGGTCGTCGCCGCGACCGCCAACCACTACTTCCTCGACGCGATCGGCGGCGTGGTCTTCGTCGTCGTCCCGCTCTACCTGTGCGGCCTGCGCGTCGAGCACCTCTGGCACGGCGACCGCTTCGTCGCGCCGACCGAGGAGCTCGAGCCCGCCCTCGTCACCGCCTGACGAGCCGCAGCGCCCCCGGCGCCGAGGCCGGTACGGCGGGCCGCACCGGCTCGACCGGGTCCACCCGGACGTAGGCCTCGCCCTGGGCCGGTCGCTTGTCGGCCTCACCCGCGTTGGGCCACAGCGACATCGCCCGCTCCGCCTGCGCGGTGATGGTGAGCGAGGGGTTCACGCCGAGGTTGGCGCTGATGGCCGCGCCGTCGACGACGTGCAGCGTCGGGTACCCGTGCACCCGGTGGTACGGGTCGATGACGCCTGTCTCGGGGGAGTCGGAGATGGTGCAGCCGCCGAGGATGTGCGCCGTCATCGGCACGTTCGCGATGTCGCCGACGGTGCCGCCCGGGAACCCGCCGATCTCGTCGGCGATCCGCCGGGTCGCCTCGTGCGCGACCGGGATCCACGTCGGGTTCGGCGCCCCGTGCCCCGGGGCCGAGGTGAGCCGGCCGCGGCGGGTCCGCCGTACGGAGATGGAGTTGTCGAGGGTCTGCATCACCAGGACGATGATCGTCTTCTCGGACCAGCGCCGGACGCTGAGGGACTTCAGGAACACGTACGGGTGCCGCAGCACCTGCCCCAGGAAGCGCAGCGGCCGCGGGATGCCGCCGCCGTCGACGAGGATCGTCGAGAGCATCCCCATGGCGTTCGAGCCGCTGCCGTACCGGACCGGCTCGACGTGCGTGACCTCGTCCGGGTGGAAGCTCGAGGTGATGGCGACGCCCTGGTTGAACGGCACCGCGGGCACCTTCGCGGTCTGCGCCCCGAGCAGGGCCTCGGAGTTGGTGCGGGTCTTCTCGCCCAGCCGCGGCGAGAGCGCCGGCAGCACACCGGTGTCGCGCATCGCGTGCAGCAGCTTCTGCGTCCCGAGGGTGCCGGCCGCGAGGACGACCTGGTTCGCCGTACGGCGGGTGGCCGGGCCCTTCTTGCCGGTCGGCACCGACGTCACCACCCAGTGGTCGCCCTGCTGCTCGACCTTGGTCACCGTGGTGAGCGGCTCGACGACCGCGCCGAGGCGCTCGGCGAGGTAGAGGTAGTTGGTGTCGAGGCGGTTCTTCGCGCCGAACCGGCAGCCGATCATGCAGTTGCCGCACTGCACGCAGCCGGTCCTCCGGGGGCCGGCCCCGCCGAAGTACGGGTCCGCCACCTCGACGCCCGGCTCGCCGAAGAAGACGCCGACCGGCGTCGGGTGGAAGGTCTCGCCGACGCCCATGTCCTCGGCGACCTTCTTGAAGACGCGGTCGGACTCGGTGTGCGTGGGGTTCTCGACGACGCCGAGCATCCGCTGCGCCTGGTCGTAGTGCGGCGCGAGCTCGCTCTCCCAGTCGGTGATGTGGGCCCACTGCGCGTCCTTGTAGAAGGGCGGCAGCGGTGTGTAGAGCGTGTTGGCGTAGACGAGCGAGCCGCCGCCGACACCGGCGCCGGACAGGATGACGACGTCCTTGAGCCAGGTGATGCGCTGCATCCCGGTCATGCCCAGGCGCGGCGCCCAGAGGAACTTCCGCAGGTCCCAGCTGGTCTTCGGCAGCGTGTCCTGGGTGAAGCGCCGGCCCGCCTCGAGGACCGTGACGCGGTACCCCTTCTCCGCCAGCCGCAGCGCGCTGACCGAGCCCCCGAACCCCGACCCGATGATGATGACATCATCCGTTGTCTCAGTCGTCATAGTGAGAGTGTACGGCGGCCGGCCGGGCCGGTCTCGCCGTACCCGGTATTCGGGCGCGGAGCGGCGCTGCACCTGGTCTGATGAGGGGTGTGATCCGGACCGAGCGGCTGACGCTCCACGTGCTGCCCGCCGCTCTCGTCGCCCGGCTCGTCGAGGGCGACCTCGAGGGCGCCCGGGCGCTGGACCCGCCGTACGAGATCACCGAGGAGACCTTCGCCGACGACGCCGGCGTGCTGGCCCGCCGGCACAAGCAGCTCACCGCCGACCCGACCGAGGAGCCGTGGCTGCTGCGGGCCGCGGTGCTGGCCGGCAGCCGGCAGGTGGCGGGCCGGATCGGGTTCCACGCGCCGCCGGACGACGAGGGCGTGGTGGAGGTCGGGTACAGCGTCGCGCCGAACCACCGCAAGCAGGGCCTGGCCACCGAGATGGTCGCCGGGATGCTCGGCTGGGCCTCGGAGCACGGTGCCGTCGCGTGCCTCGCCAGCGTCTCCCCGGACAACGTCGCGTCGCTCGCGACGATCAAGCGACTGGGGTTCGTGAAGGTGGGCGAGCAGATGGACGAGGAGGACGGTCTCGAGTGGGTCCACCGCCGGGACCTCCGCTAGGCTCTTGCGCCGACGGGCTGGTGGTTCTCCCACCCACCCGCCAGGAGGCTTCGCCTAGTCCGGTCTATGGCGCCGCACTGCTAATGCGGTTTGGGTCTCAAGCCCATCCGGGGTTCAAATCCCCGAGCCTCCGCCATCCTTGACGGCTACCGTCCGCCGCGTGATCCGACCCATGGTCGACGGGGACGTCCCCGCTGCCGCGGCCCTGCTGGTACGGCGGCACGCGACGCACCGCGACGTCTCGCGGCTGCTCGCGCCGCTGGACCAGGCGACGGCCGAGGTCGAGGTCCGCGCGCTGCTGGACAAGGACGACGCGGCGGGCTGGGTCGCCGAGGAGGCGGGCGCGGTCGTCGGGTACCTGCTCGCCGTCACCCACCAGCCGCAGTGGTTCGGGCCGAACGCCTACGTGCACGCCGCCGGCTGGGCGGGGACCCATCTGGAGGACCTGTACGCCGAGGCCGCGGCGCAGTGGCACGCCGCCGGCCGGCTCGGCCACTACGTCATGGCGCCGGCGTCGCAGGTCGAGCCGTGGTGCCACCTCGGGTTCGGGGTGCAGCACGTGCACGCCGCGCGGCCCGCCGCGCCGCGGCCGGCCGACCCGCGGGTGCGAGCCGTGCGGCCG
>DATJGA010000320.1:0-2615 GCA_035495395.1 Mycobacteriales bacterium
CCGATGAGGGCGGTGGCGGTGAGAAGAGCGGCGGGGCTGGTACGTCGCTGTGTTGGCATAGGAAAGTCCTCCTTGCGGCAGTGCGTACCCGTTGGCACATCTGATCAACGAGCAGACACGGAGAGTGGCGCGGGGATCGCCCCGAACAGGCCCCGTGCTACGTGGTTGTCCGTATTTAGGTGAGCGCTGTGTCGCGTTAGACCCGGGATCCGGTCAGCACCGAGCGGCCTCAGGTGCACGCAGGGTCACCAAGTAGTCGTTCACCGGGCGCTGGATGCAGCCCGGCGCCCCGACCCGGTAGACGGTGTGCCCGTCGCCGACGTGGGTGAGCAGCACGCCGTTGCTGAGCTGGGCCGCGAGCGCCTGGGCCCAGGCGTACGGCGTGGCCGGGTCGCGCGTGGTGCCGATGACGACGACGGGTGGGCTCCCCGGCGCGGTCACCGCGTGCGGGCGACCCGTGGCCGGGGTGGGCCAGGCGATGCAGCCGAGGCCGGACAGCGCGATGGCCGGCCCGAACCGCGGGGACGTCCGCGCCACCTGCGCCGCGAGGTCGTAGTAGGGCTGCTCGGTGCGCGGCCACGGCCGGTCGACGCAGTTCACCGCGAAGTTCGCCTCGGTGAGGTTGGCGTAGCCGTGGTCGCCGCGCTCGAGGTAGCTGTCGCTCAGCGCGAGCAGCTGGCTGCCGTCGCCGCGCTCGGCGCCGGCGAGCGCGTCCGCGATGGCCGGCCAGCCGTAGGCCCGGCTGTACAGCCCGGCGCCGACGCCGAGGGTGAACTCGTCCGGACCGACCCGGCGCGACCCGTCGCCCGGGAGGGAGTGGGCGTCGACCCGCGCCGCGAGGTCGTCGAAGGCCTTCCCGAGGTCCCCGCTGACGGCGTCCCGGAAGGCGCAGTCGGAGTGCGCGCAGTGGTCGAGGAAGGCGTTGAGCGCCCCGTCGAAGCCGGCCGACTGGCCGCGCAGGAAGCCGTCCCACGTCAGCCTCGGGTCGAGCGCGCCGTCGAGCACCATCGCGCGCACCCGGGTCGGGAACTGGTCGAGGTAGGCCGCCCCGATGGCCGTGCCGTAGGAGTACCCGAGGTAGGTGAGCTTGCTGTCGCCCACCGCCTGGCGCACCCGGTCGAGGTCCTGGGCGACCACCTTCGTGTCGACGTACGGCAGCACCCGGCCCGAGCGCTGCCGGCAGCCCGCGGCGAGGTCGCGGTTGCCCTGCAGCAGCGCGGCCCGCTCGGCAGCGCTGTCGGGCACCGGGTCGAGGTGGAAGTAGGTGTCGAGCTGAGCGGTCGGCAGGCAGCGCACCGCCGCGCTGTGCCCGACGCCGCGCGGGTCGAACGTCACCAGGTCGAACCGGGACCGGACGGCCGACGGGAAGTCCTCGTAGCTGCCCTTGAGCCAGTCGACCGCCGACTCCCCCGGCCCGCCGGGGTTGGTGACGAGCGAGCCGATGCGGTGCGACCCCGTCGCCCGGTGCCGCGTCAGCGCCAGGCCGACCGTCCCGAGCGCCGGCTTCGCCTCGTCGAGCGGCACGGTGAGGGTCGCGCACTGGAAGCCGTTGCCGCACCCCTTCCACGCCGACAGCCGTCCCGGCGCCGGTACGACGGCAGCCGGCGTGGCGGTGGTGGTGGCCGTGGGCGTCGCCGAGGGCGTGGGCGTGGCGGTCGGCGTCGGCGTGGGAGCCGCCTGCTTGGCCCCGCTGCTGCAGGCGCTCAGCAGCAGGACGGGGAGCAGCAGGGCGGCAGCGCGGCGGGGCCGGCGGGTGGAGGGGCGCACCGTCGCATTCTGGCAGCGAGGGCGGCGGGTAGCCTGGCAGATCGGCAGAGCAGCCCCACTCAACCTCCCCAAGGCGGCGTTTCAGCGGTGTCGACGCAGACAGGCCAGCAGAGCGACTTCGGCGCGAACGAGTGGTACATCCAGGAGCTCTACCAGGACTACCTCAAGGACCCCGCGAGCGTCCCCGAGACCTGGCGCGCGTTCCTCGCCGACTACCAGCCGGTGACCGCCCCGCCCGCCACGAACGGCGGCGCAGCAGCTCCCGCGCCCGCTCCCGCCGTACCCGCTGCTGCGCCGGCCCCGAGCGCACCGGCGGCCCCGACGCCGGCCGCGGCCCCGGCTGCCGCCGCTCCTGCGACGAAGCCGACGGCCGCGCCGGCCGAGCCCGCCCCCGCGGAGGACGCCGAGGCCGAGCCGGTGCGCACCCCGCTCAAGGGCGCGGCGGCTCGGGTCGTGGCGAACATGGAGGCCTCGCTCGAGATCCCGACCGCGACCAGCGTGCGGGCCGTGCCGGCGAAGCTGCTGGCCGACAACCGCACCGTCATCAACAACCACCTGCGCCGGGCGCGCGGCGGCAAGGTCTCGTTCACGCACCTCATCGGGTACGCGCTCGTCAAGGCGGTCGCCGACGTACCGGTCATGAACGCCTCGTTCGCCGAGGTCGACGGCAAGCCGCAGGTCGTCATGCCGCCGCACGTCGGGCTGGGCCTCGCGATCGACCTGCAGAACCCGAACGGCACCCGGTCCCTCGTCGTCGCCGCCATCAAGAAGGCCGACACCCTCGACTTCGCGCAGTTCCACGCGGCGTACGAGGACATCGTCCGGCGGGCGCGCAACGGCAAGCTCAC
>DATJGA010000321.1:0-10494 GCA_035495395.1 Mycobacteriales bacterium
GCGTACCGCAGCACCGGCGCGGGCACGGCCGCGAGGGCTTCGGCGACCGTGACGCTGTTGCCCAGGCTCTTGCTCATCTTCTCGCCGCCGGCGGCGGTCACCAGGCCGTGGTGCACCCAGGTCGTCGCGAACCCGTGCCCGGCAGCGGTCGACTGCGCGTTCTCGTTCTCGTGGTGCGGGAAGACGAGGTCGAGCCCGCCGCCGTGCAGGTCGAACGTCTCGCCGAGGTACTCGACAGCCATGGCGGAGCACTCGATGTGCCAGCCCGGCCGGCCCGGTCCCCAGGGCGACGGCCAGCTCGGCTCGCCGGGCTTGGCCGTCTTCCAGAGCGCGAAGTCGATCGGCTCCCGCTTGCGCGAGTCGTCGGCCTCGCCCTGGCGCAGGTTGTCGACGGCCTGGTGGCTCAGCTCGCCGTACGTCGGGACGGAGCGCACCGAGAGGTACACGTCGCCGGCGCTGACGTACGCGTGCCCGCTCTCGACCAGCTTCTCGGTGAGGGCGATGATCTGCGGCAGGTGGCCGGTGACGGTCGGCTCGACGGTGGGCGGCAGCACCTGCAGCGCCTCGTACGCCTCCCGGAACGCGCGGGTGATGCGCGTCGACAGCGCCCACCACGGCTCGCCGTTCTTGGCGGCGTCGTTGATGATCTTGTCGTCGACGTCGGTGACGTTGCGGACGAAGGTCACCTCGAGCCCGCTGGCCAGCAACCACCGGTGCAGCACGTCGATCGCGACCCCGCTGCGCAGGTGCCCGACGTGCGGCACGGCCTGGACGGTGGGCCCGCAGACGTACAGCCCCACGTGCCCCTCGCGCTGCAGCGCGAGCGGGCGCACCTCGCGGGTGCGGGTGTCGTACAGGCGCAGGCTCACCGGCCCAGGCTATCGGGGTCAGCGCGTGAGCAGGGCGGTGGCGACCGCCGCGCGGCCCTCGCCGCGGCCGGTGAGGCCGAGCCCGTCGGTGGTCGTGGCGGAGACGCTGACCGGCGCGCCGCCCAGGGCGGCGGACAGCGCCGCCTGCGCCTCGGCCCGGCGCGGCCCCAGTCGGGGGGTGTTCCCGACGACCTGGACGGCGGCGTTCCCGACGCGCCAGCCGTCGGCCTCGAGCAGCCGCAGCACCTCGGCGAGCAGCGCCGCGCCCGACGCGCCCGCCCACTCGGGGCGGTCGGTGCCGAAGACGGCACCGAGGTCGCCCAGCCCGGCGGCGGACAGCAGCGCGTCGCAGAGCGCGTGCGCCGCCACGTCGCCGTCGGAGTGGCCGTCGCAGCCGGGGTCGTCCGGCCACTCGAGCCCGGCCACCCAGCACGTCCGCCCGGCCGACAGCGGGTGCACGTCGGTGCCGATCCCGACCCTGGTCTCCACGCTCACCCGCCCTCGAAGTGCAGCGGCTCGCGGTCGAGCTCCCCGCGCAGGCAGGCCTCGGCCACCACGAGGTCGAGCGGCGTCGTCACCTTCAGCGCCAGCGCGGAGCCCGGGACGGTCACCACCTTCACCCCGAGCGCCTCCACCATCGACGCGTCGTCGGTGGCCGGCGCCCCGGACGCGTGCGCCTGCTCGAGGACGGCGCGGGTGAACCCCTGCGGGGTCTGCACGGCGCGCAGCTCCCCCCGCGGCAGCGTCTCGAGGACCACGTCGCCGGCGACCCGCTTCACCGTGTCGCTCACCGGTACGACGGGCACCACCGCCGTCGCGCCGGCGCGCAGCGCGGCGACCACCGCCTCGACGACGGCGACGGGGACGAGGGCACGGGCCGCGTCGTGCACCAGCACGAGGTCCGCCTCGGCAGGAAGGGCGGCCAGCCCGAGCCGCACCGAGTCCTGCCGCTCGGCACCACCCGCGACGACGGTGATCTCGAGCCCCTCGAGCAGCCGCTGCACCACAGCGACCTCCGCCGCGGGCGCAGCCACGACCACGGGGCCGACGGACGGGCAGTCCCGCAACCGCCGTACCGCGTGCAGCAGGAGCGGCTCCCCCGCGAGCTGCCGCAGCGCCTTGGGCGCGCCGGGTCCGAGGCGGGTGCCGGAACCCGCCGCCGGGACCACGACGCCGACGGTCACCGCGCCGCGCGTCGGCGCGGGGCCTCGCCGCTCACCCGCCCGAAGACGAGCCGGCCGTTGGCGGTGGTGACCACGCTGGTGACGGAGACCGTGACCTCGTTGCCGATCCGCTCGCGCGCGCCCTCGACCACGACCATCGAGCCGTCGTCGAGGTACCCCACGGCCTGCCCCGCCTCCTTGCCCGGCTTGAGGAGCAGCACCGGCACGTCCTCCCCCGCGGTGACCGGCGGCCGCAGCGCGAGCGCCAGCGCGTGCAGGTTGAGGACCTTGACGCCGGCGAGCGCGGCCGCCTTCGCGAGGTTGGTGTCGAGGGTGAGCAGCGCCGCCCCCTCGTCGAGGCAGATGCGCACCAGCTTGCCGTCCACCTCGGGTACGGCGGGCACGTCGGTCTCGAGGACGTGCAGGTCGATCCCCGGCTCGCGCTTGAGCGCCTCGAGGACCTCCAGGCCCTTGCGCCCCTTGCCGCGGCGCAGGTCGTCACCGGCGTCGGCGAGCCCCTGCAGCTCCGCGAGCACCGGGGTCGGCACGAGCATCCGCCCGTGCAGGAAGCCGGCCCGCACGACGTCGAGCACCCGGCCGTCGATCGCGACGGAGGTGTCCACGACGCGGGGCAGCGCGGCGGTCGCCGTGGGTCGTGGCGCGAGCCCGGCGCGCTGGCCGAACATGCCCAGGATGCCGTCGCGCTTGCTCACCCCGACGAGCCACCCGACGTAGCCCAGCGCCACGCAGACGAACGCGAAGAGCGGGAAGGCGAGGTACGACTGGCGCAGGAAGAAGACCGGCCACGCCGTCCCGGCGGCGAGCAGGACGCCACCGATGGTGCCCAGGGCGCCGGCGACGAGCTCCTCCGCGGAGGTCTCGTGCAGCGAGGAGCGGGTGCGCTCGGCGGTGCTGGCCGTGGTGCGACCCAGCACGCCGCCGATGACGTACCCGAGGCCCGAGCCGAGGATCAGCCCGATGGCGGTGCCGTTGAGGGCGCCCAGCACCTTGGTGTCGCTCTCGACGCCCGCCCCGATCTCGTACCCGGCGCCCGCGAAGAACACGACGACGAGGAACCGCAGCCCCTCCAGGACGATCGCCGGGGGCCGCCGGACAGCACTGCGCCGGGGCTCGCTCGTGCGAGACCCCGGCGCAGTCATGATCCGACTCTAGGCGCGGACGCCCGTCAGGAGGCGAGGACCTCGTCGAGGATCGCCTCGGCCTTGTCCTCGTTCGTGCCCTCGGCGAGCGCGAGCTCGCTGACGAGGATCTGGCGCGCCTTGCTCAGCATGCGCTTCTCGCCGGCCGACAGCCCGCGCTCCTTGTCGCGCCGCCACAGGTCGCGGACGACCTCGCCGACCTTGTTGATGTCGCCGGAGGCGAGCTTCTCGAGGTTCGCCTTGTAGCGCCGGGACCAGTTGGTCGGCTCCTCGACGGCCGGTGCGCGGAGCACCTCGAAGACCTTGTCCAGGCCCGCCTGGCCGACGACGTCGCGCACGCCGACGATCTCGGCGTTGTCGGCGGGAACCCGCACGGTCAGGTCGCCCTGGGCGACCTTCAGCACGAGGTAGATCTTCTCTTCGCCCTTGATGGTCCGCGTCTCGATCGCCTCGATCAGAGCGGCGCCGTGGTGCGGGTAGACGACAGTCTCGCCGACCTTGAACGTCACGTGGTGGTCCTTCCCTCGACCTCCAGGCTACCACGCGAAAGGGACCTCCCGACCGGCCATGTCGGGGCAAACCTGCAGGTCAGAGGCCCTTCCGGGGGTCGAGAAGGGTCTTGACAGCACCCCGCACGAGGTGCTTCAGCGACGGCGGAGCAGGGTCGCGCAGAGGGTCAGCCCGGGTCCGAAGGCCATCGCGACGGCGTGCTCGCCCGCCTCCACCTGGACCCGCTCCAGCACGAGCAGCACGGTCGCGCTGGAGCAGTTGCCCGCTTCGTCCAGGACCGCGTACGACGGGGCGGTCTGCTCCTCGGACAGCCCTAGCGCCTCGCCCACGACCTCGACGATGCGCCGGCCGCCGGGGTGCACGGCCCAGCCCTGCACCTGCTCGACCACGAGCCCGTTCCGGGACAGCAGCTCGTCGACGACCGGCCGGGCGTGCACGGCGAGGACGTCCGGCACCTTGGGCGACAGCCCCATGACGAACCCGAGGTCGGTGACGTCCCAGGTCATGTGGTCGGCGGTGCCCACGTCGGTGCGCGCGACGGCGTCGAGGACCTCCCAGCCGGCGCCGCCGGGCTCGAGGACCAGCGCCGCGGCCGCGTCGGCGAACAGGGCGTGCGCCACCATCTGCTGCAGGTCCTGCGGCGTCGGCTCGCCGCGCCGCGCCGTGTCGGTCGAGGGCTGCACGTGCAGCGAGGTGAGCTCGATGCAGAGCAGCACCGCCGGCTGCTGCCGGGCCACGACGAAGTCCGCGGCCGCCCCGAGCGCCGGCAGCGCGGCGTAGCAGCCCATGTGCCCCACGTGCAGCCGCTGCACCGAGGCGGGCAGGCCGGTGTCGCGGGCGACGAGGATGTCGACGCCGGGCGTCGCGTACCCGGTGCAGCTCGCGACGACGAAGCCGCCGACGTCCGCCGGGTCGAGCCCGGACGCGGCGAGCGCCTTGCCGACGGCCTCCCCGCCCAGCGGCACGGCCTCCTGGACGAACCGCTCCATCCGGGCGGCGGTGCCCCAGCCGGACACGTCCTCGACCAGCGGGCTGACCACGCCGTGCCGGGTGGTGATGCCCGAGTGCGCCCAGACGGCGCGCGCCACCCGCGCGTCGGCGTAGTGCTCGCGGAAGTAGCCCTCCCACAGCGCCTGCTGGCCCATCGGGGCGGGCAGCGCGTGGCCGTGCCCGGTGACGACCGCGCTCATCGCTTCGTGCCCCACGCCTGGAACAGGCCGGCCGTCGAGCCCGTCGTCCGCATCCGCACGTCCTGCCTCCTTCCCACCAGCCAGAGCAGGTAGTCCGGCACCGAGGGTCGCAGACCGGCCAGCTCGAGCTCGACGCCCTCCTTCGCGCACAGGTCCCGGAGCTCCTGGCGGTCGACGTACAGGTCCGGGTCGTGCAGCCGCTTGGGCGGTCCCGCCGGCAGCCGCTCACCCACCGTGATCGAGGAGAACCGGCCGAACCAGGTGTCGGCGATGGTGTCGATGACCAGCGTCCCGCCGGGCCGCAGCACCCGGCACGCCTCGCGCACCGCGGCGGCGAGGTCGGTGACGTGCTCGAGCACCTCGCCGGCCACCACCACGTCGGCGACCTCGTCGCGCAGCGGCAGCCGCAGCACGTCGGCGCGCACCGGCGTGACCCCGTGCTCGCGCGCCTGCTGCAGGGCCGGCGCGGACAGGTCGAGCCCGACGTGCCGGTAGCCGTTCACGTGCGGGGCCAGCAGGCCGCCGCCGCACGCGAGGTCGACGAGCAGCCCGGCGCCCGCGGGGATCCGGGTCGCCCGCGCCGCCGCGATCCAGTGCAGCATCGCGAACCCGCCCCGGGGCGCCCACCACTCGTCGACGAGGTCGTCGTACTGCCTCGGGTCGTTCCGTGGGAGGGTCCGCACGTGCCCACCCTCTCCTGGCTCGTCCGGGCTTGTCACCCCGAGCCCACGGCGGCGGTCACCGTGCTGACCGCGACCCTAGTGGGCGCGAGCGGCGGCAACCCGCTGCTCGCCGGCGCCGCCGTGCTCTCCGGCCAGCTGTCAGTCGGCTGGAGCAACGACTGGGTCGACGCCGCCCGCGACCGCGCCGTGGGCCGGCAGGACAAGCCGGTGGTGCAGGGGCTGCCCGTCGCGACCCTGCGGCGCGCGGCCCTCATCGCGCTGCTCGCCTGCGTCCCGCTGTCGCTCCTCATGGGCCGGTACGCCGGAGCGGCGCACCTGGTCGCGGTCGCCTCGGCCTGGTCGTACAACGCCCGGCTCAAGTCCACGGTGCTCTCCTTCGTGCCGTACGCCCTGTCGTTCGGGCTGCTGCCCTCGGTGGTGACGCTGACCGTGCCCGGTCACCCCGGGGCGCCGTGGTGGGCGACGGCCGCGGGTGCGCTGCTGGGCGTCGGCGCGCACGGCGCGAACACACTGCCGGACCTCGAGGACGACGTGGCCACCGGCGTGCGCGGCCTGCCGCAGCGGCTGGGCCGGACGGCGACGAGCGTGCTCGCCGGCCTGGCCCTGCTCGGGGCGACGGTGCTGCTCGCGGTGGGGCCGGGGGCCTCGGCCCTCGGCTGGGCGGCGGTCGCGGCCGCGGCGGCCGTGTTCGCCGGCGGCCTGGTGCTCGGCCGGCGGCCCGCCTCGCGCGCGCCGTTCCTCGCCGTCATCGCCGTCGCGCTCGTCGACGTGGCGCTGCTGCTCGCCCGCGGGGGCTCCCTCACGACGTGAGCGAGACTGGTGGGGTGCGTCGCGCCCTCGCCCTGCTGGCCCTGTGCCTCGCCGCCGCGTGCGGCGGCAGCGGCAGCGCGCTGACCGCCGCCACGCCGACGCCCGCGGCGTACCACGGCGTGGAGCCGGACCCGGTGCCGACGCGGCCCTCCTGGCTGCTCACCGACACGGACGGGCACGCCTACGACTTCCAGGCAGAGACGGCCGGGCACCCGACGTTCGTCTACTTCGGCTACACCAACTGCCCCGACGAGTGCCCCACCGCGATGGCGGACATCGCGGCGGCGCTGCGGAGGACGACGCCCGCGATCCGCGCCGAGGTGCGGGTCGTGTTCGTCACCACCGACGTCAAGCGCGACACGGCGCCGGTGCTGCGCCGCTGGCTGGACCAGTTCTCCACGCAGTTCGTGGGACTGCTCGGCACCCAGGCGCAGGTCGACGCCGCGCAGCGCGCCACGGGCATCCAGCCGGCGTACCCGGACGGGGTCGTCCCGACGATCGCGGGCCACCCGGACGAGCACGTGCACAAGCCGGGCACGGCCCCGCACCAGCACTTCGGGCCGCTTGGATACGCTGTCACGCACTCCGCAGTGATCTTCGCGTACGACGCGGCGAACCGCCTTCCCGTGGTCTACCCCGGGGGCGTGACGCCGTCGGACATCGCGGCAGACCTGCCGGTGCTCGCCCACCCGTAAGCCACGAACGAGGAGCTCAGCGTGAGCCGCCGCCCCGTTTCCGCCGCCGCCCTCCTCGCCAGCGCCGCGCTGCTCGCCGGCTGCGGCACCGGGCTCGAGGCGCGCACGTACCAGGAGGTCGGTCGCGAGGACGGCGCCGTCGCGAACGTCGGGGGCCACACCGGCATCCAGGTGCGGCACCTGCACGTCGCGCCGCCCGCCACCGGCACCCAGGTCGAGGCCGGCTCCACCGCGTTCGTCGTCGGCGGGCTGGTCAACGCCGGCGGCTCCGCGGACTCCCTCGTCGGCGCGACCAGCGACGTCGCGGGCGCCGTGCAGCTGCTCGTCGACGGCACCCCCACCACCGAGGTCGCCATCCCGGCCGGCGGTGCCGCGCCGCAGGGCTGGGCGCTCGCCCTGTCCGGCCTGAGCCGCGCCCTCACCCCGGCGACGTACGTCCCGGTCACCCTCGAGTTCCGCCACGCGGGCCGGGTGACGCTCGACGTCCCCGTGTACGCCGGCGACCAGGGGCTCGACGACCGCACCCCGGCGCAGGACCCGTACGCCGTCGAGTAGTCCTCCGCGCGGCAGCGCCTGACTGACGGTGCCGGCGGATAGCGTCCCGTGCCATGGCCAGGACTGCCGCCCGCGAGCGGGCCTCGCACCGCTGCTCCGACTGCGGCACCACCGTCGCCAAGTGGGTCGGCCAGTGCCCCGAGTGCCAGGCCTGGGGCACCATCGCCGAGGCCGGCCCGACCCGGGTCCGCGCCGTCGCCGGGCCGGTGTCGTCGCCCGCGCTGCTGCTCACCGACGTCGACGCCGCGCAGGCGCAGTCGCGGCCGACCGGCGAGCCGGAGCTCGACCGGGTGCTGGGCGGCGGGCTCGTCCCCGGCGCTGTCGTGCTGCTCGCCGGCGAGCCCGGTGCCGGCAA
Organism: Mycobacteriales bacterium; assembly: GCA_035495395.1. Lineage (GTDB taxonomy): Bacteria > Actinomycetota > Actinomycetes > Mycobacteriales > SCTD01 > RYN-111. The sequence goes on from DATJGA010000321.1 coordinate 7,991, forward strand.
GTCGACGCTGTCGCTGGCCGTCGCCGCGCGGTGCGCCGCGGCCGGCTCCCCCACGCTCTACGTCACCGGTGAGGAGTCCGCGGCCCAGGTGCGGCTGCGGGCCGGGCGCACCGGCGCCCTCGCCGAGGGCCTCTGGGTCGCGGCCGAGACCGACCTGTCAGCCGTGCTCGCCCACATCGACGCGGTGCAGCCGGCGCTGCTCATCGTCGACAGCGTGCAGACGATCGCCGCGGCCGACGTCGACGGCACCGCCGGCGGGGTGACCCAGGTCCGCGCGGTCGCCGCCGCCCTCATCGCGGTGGCCAAGGAGCGCGGCATCGCGACCGTCCTCGTCGGCCACGTCACCAAGGACGGCAGCATCGCCGGCCCGCGGCTGCTCGAGCACCTCGTCGACGTGGTGCTGCACTTCGAGGGCGACCGGCACAGCACCCTGCGACTGCTTCGGGCGGTGAAGAACCGGTACGGCGCGGCCGACGAGATCGGCTGCTTCCAGATGACGGAGACCGGCATCGAGGGGCTCGCCGACCCGAGCGGGCTGTTCCTGTCCCGCGGCGGGGCCTCGGTGCCCGGCACCTGCGTGACGGTGACGCTCGAGGGGCGGCGGCCGCTGCTCGCCGAGGTGCAGGCCCTGGTGACCGACCCGAGCAAGGAGAACAGCCCGCGCCGCGCGGTGTCGGGCCTGGAGTCGGGTCGGGTCGCCATGGTGCTGGCCGTGGCCGAGAAGCGCGCGGGTGCGAAGGACCTCGGCAAGAAGGACGTGCACACCGCGACCGTCGGCGGCGTCGACGTGAGCGACCCCGGCGCCGACCTCGCGCTGCTGCTCGCCCTGCACAGCGCGATCCGCGAGCAGCCCGTGCCGGGCGGCCTGGTGGCCGTCGGCGAGGTCGGGCTGTCGGGGGAGATCCGGCCCGTCCTCGGGGTGCCCCGCCGGCTGGCCGAGGCGGCACGGCTCGGCTTCACGTGCGCGGTCGTCCCCGTGGGCAGCGGCCCGGGTCCCGACGGCATGCGGGTCCTGGAGGTCCCGGACGTCGACACCGCGCTGCGGGCGGTGAACGGCCTGTCCGGGCTGGCCCGCCGTACCGTCCCGCGCCCGTGACCGAGACGTGATCTTGGCGGAACGCGACCGCGCCGCCGTGCGTCTCTAGACTTCGGACCACCGAGGGACGAGGAGCGCGCGTGGCGAGCACGGAGGACCTGCTGCGCACCACGCTGTCGCAGGTCGCCCCTGGCACCGAGCTGCGCGACGGGCTCGAGCGGATCCTGCGCGGCAACACCGGCGCGCTCATCGTGCTCGGGCACGACCGGCTCGTGGACTCCCTGTGCACCGGCGGCTTCGACCTCGACGTGGACTTCTCCGCGACGCGGCTGCGCGAGCTGTCGAAGATGGACGGCGCGGTCGTGCTGACCGCCGACCTGTCGAAGATCGTCAAGGCGGGCGTGCAGCTCGTCCCCGACTCGAAGATCGAGACGACCGAGACCGGCACCCGGCACCGCACGGCCGAGCGGGTCGCGAAGCAGACCGGGCACCCCATCATCAGCGTCAGCCAGTCGATGCGGATCATCGCGCTGTACGTCGACAACCGGCGCTACGTGCTCGACGACAGCGCCGCGATCCTCAGCCGCGCGAACCAGGCGCTCGCCACCCTGGAGCGGTACAAGCTGCGCCTCGACGAGGTGTCGGGAACGCTGTCGGCGCTGGAGATCGAGGACCTCGTCACCGTCCGCGACGCGATCGCCGTCAGCCAGCGGCTGGAGATGGTGCGCCGCATCGCCACCGAGATCGAGGGGTACGTCGTCGAGCTCGGCACCGACGGCCGGCTGCTCATCCTGCAGCTCAACGAGCTCATGGCCGGGGTCGAGATCGAGCGCGAGCTCATCGTGCGCGACTACCTGCCGCCGGCCGTCGGGCGCAAGGCGCGCAAGCTCTCCGACGCCCTCGCGGACCTCGACGCGCTGTCGCCGTCGGACCTGCTCGACCTCACCCCCATCGCGCGCGCCCTCGGGTACAGCCTCAGCGTCGACCAGCTCGACCAGGCCGTGAGCCCGCGCGGCTACCGGCTGCTGGCCAAGGTGCCGCGACTGCCGAACCTCGTCGTCGACCGGCTCATCGAGCACTTCGGCGGGCTGCAGAAGCTGCTGGCCGCGGGCATCGACGACCTGCAGGCCGTCGAGGGCGTCGGCGAGACGCGCGCCCGGTCGGTGCGCGAGGGGCTGTCCCGGCTCGCCGAGTCGAGCATCCTCGAGCGGTACGTCTAGCGAGCCCTCGCGCTTGGCGAATGAGCCCGCGCGGCGTCGACCATCGCCGGAAGGTCCACGAGGAAGACCGGTCCGTGCGCACCGCGCAGCACCTGCTGCACGTACGACGGGAGCTCGTCACCCGCGGCACCGGCCTGACCCAGCTCCTCCTCGGCCACCACGGCGCTGACCCGGTCGACGGCGACGCCCACCGGGCTGTCGGCGCCCTCCATGACGAGCACGTCCCCGCGGCCCTCCCGGGCGGCGCC
>DATJGA010000322.1:0-5969 GCA_035495395.1 Mycobacteriales bacterium
GTCGTGGGCAGGTGCACCACGCGCACCCCGCGCAGCCAGGTCGCGGCGACGAAGCCGGCGAGGTCCGTCGTCGCACCGCCGCCCACCGCGACGAGGGCGTCGGTGCGGGTGAAGCCGCCGTCGCCGAGGGCGTCCCAGAGCTGCGCGGCGACCTGCAGGTCCTTGCTCTGCTCGCCGTCCGGCACCGCGAGAGCGCGCGCCTCGAACCCCTCGGCGCGAAGGTCCGCGACGACGGCTGCACCGGTGACGGCCAGGGAGGCGGGGTGCACGACGGCGACCCGCTGCGCGCCGGTCAGCAGCCCGGGGAGCTCGCCGCCCAGCCGCTCGCCCACCACCACGTCGTACGGCGAGGCGGTGCCGACGCGGATCCGCGTGGTCACGCGAGCACCTCGTCGGCGACGGCCTCGGGGGTCTTGCCGTCGGTGTCCACCTGCTGGGTGGCCACCTCGAGGTAGTACGGGAGCCGCTCCTCGAGCAGCTGTCGCAGGATGGCGCGCGGGTTGAGGGTGAGCACCGGCCGGTCCCGCGCCAGCCCCACCCGCTTGACGCCCTCCCCCAGGCCGACCGAGAGGAAGACGACGCGGCGGCCCTTCAGCAGGGCGCGGGTCTCCGCCGCCAGCACGGCGCCGCCGCCGAGCGACAGCACGCCGTCGTGCTCGGCGAGCGCCCGCGCCACCGCCGCGCGCTCGAGCGCGCGGGCGTGCTCCTCGCCGTCGTCGACGAACAGGTCGGCGATGCTCTTCCCGGCGAGCTCCTCGATGTCGGTGTCGGTGTCGCGGAAGGCGAGACCGAGCCGCTCGGCGAGCAGCCTGCCCACCGTCGTCTTGCCCGCGCCCGGAGGTCCGACGAGCACCAGGTGCGGCCCGCTCATCTGATCGTGAGGTTCTTCAGGTAGCTCTCGCAGTTGCGGCGGGTCTCCTCCACGGAGTCGCCGCCGAACTTCTCCAGCGCCGCGTCGGCCAGCACGAGGGCGACCATCGCCTCCGCGACGACACCGGCCGCGGGCACGGCGCAGACGTCGCTGCGCTGGTGGTGCGCCACGGCCTCCTCCCCCGTCGCCGTGTCGACGGTCCGCAGCGCCCGCGGGATCGTGCTGATCGGCTTCATGGCCGCACGCACCCGCAGCACCTCGCCGGAGGTCATGCCGCCCTCGGTGCCGCCGAGGGTCCCCTTGCTCCGCGTCAGCCCGTCCTCGCCGCGCACGATCTCGTCCATGACCTGGCTGCCGCGCAGCCGCGCCGACTCGAAGCCGTCACCGACCTCGACGCCCTTGATCGCCTGGATCCCCATGAGGGCCGCGGCCAGCCGGGCGTCGAGGCGGCGGTCCCAGTGGGTGTAGCTCCCCAGCCCCGGCGGCAGCCCGTAGGCCAGCACCTCCACGACGCCGCCCAGGGTGTCGCCCTCGCTGTGGGCGGCGTCCACCTCGGCGACGAGCCGCGCGTCGTTGTCCGCGCCGAAGACGCGCACCGGGCTCTCGTCGATGCCCGCCAGGTCGTCGGGGGTCGGGAGCGCGCCGGCGTCGACCTGGGCGCTGCCGATGCTCACGACGTGGCTCAGCACCTCCACGCCGTACGCCTGGCGCAGGAAGGCCTTGGCCACGGCACCGAGCGCCACGCGCGCTGCGGTCTCCCGGGCGCTGGCCCGCTCCAGCACCGGCCGGGCGTCGTCGAAGCCGTGCTTCTGCATGCCGACCAGGTCGGCGTGGCCGGGGCGTGGACGGGTGAGCGGCGCGTTGCGGGCACGTCCCTCGAGGACCTCGGGCGGCACCGGGTCCGCGGCCATCACGGTCTCCCACTTGGGCCACTCGGTGTTGCCGATGGTGACGGCCACCGGACCGCCCTGCGTCAGGCCGTGCCGGACGCCCCCGAGGAAGCTCACGTCGTCGCGCTCGAAGGCCATCCGGGCCCCGCGCCCGTGCCCCAGCCGTCGTCGTGCGAGCTCGTGCGCGAGGTCGTCGGTGGTCACGGACACGCCGCTGGGGAGCCCCTCGAGCACCGCCACGAGGGCGGGGCCGTGGGACTCCCCAGCAGTGAGCCAACGAAGCATGGGAGCAGTGTCCCATGAGCTACTTGACGGTGATCTTCTCCCCGACCTTGACGCCGACCGGCTCGTCGTCGCCGACCTGCACGACGGCGCCGACCACCTTGTTGGTCGAGCTCTTCACGAACGTCAGGGTCACCAGCTCGCCGTACTTGCCGAACTTCTGGGCGGCGAGGACCTGCTTGACCGTCCCACCCACGTTCCACGTGAAGATCGGCGCGGTGCCGTTGGTCCCGCCGGTGACCTTCACGAGCGTCAGCGTGTACGACGCCGCCACCGGGGTGGTCGTGTCGCCGCTGGTGCCCGGGGTCGTCGTGGACCCGGTGGACGTGGACGGCGCGGTGCCGGTGTTGGCGGCCGCGACGGGCGCGAGGTACAGCGCGTGGAACGGGTCGCGGCCGATGGGGGCGCTGCTCGTGGGCGGCACCTGCGCGGCCGGCTTGACGGCCGGCTTCACGGCCTTCGGCTTGACGGCCACGTGGTGCACGGGCAGGGCTGCGGGGGCCGGCTCGGAGGAGCCGCCGCTGAGCAGCACGTAACCGCCACCCGCGAGGGCGAGGGCCGCCACGGCCGCACCCACGACGAGCGCGGTACGGCGCGAGCCGGCGGGCGTCTCGGCGACGACCTGCTCCTCCACGGGCGGAGGCGCGAACATGGTCTGCGTCATCGTCTCTCTCCTACTTCGCCGCGACGGGAGCGGCCGGGACAGGCGCGCGGTTCGAGGACATGTAGACCAGGGCGTTCACCTGCGTGTTGAGGACCTTGCCCGGGTCGGTCGCGACGGTGACGGTCGCCATCGGGTCCACCGGCTTGGTCGGGCTGGTGCCCGGCAGCATCGTGAAGCCGCCGACCTTCAGCGCACGGGACAGGTTCTCCAGGCGGTCGAAGAACTGCTCGACCTGGAAGTAGCCGCCGATCACGTTGATGGTCAGGGCGATCTGCTGGAGCGTCCCCGCGGCGCTGCTCGCAGCACCCGAGGCCAGCGTCGTCTTGCCGCCTGCGGCGGGCTGCGGCTGCGCAGCAGCCGGGCCACCGGTCGCCGGCACCGGCGCGGTCGGCGAGAGCGAGACGAGCTCGACACCCGCGTCGTCCGCGGCCTTGCTCAGCGAGCGGATGAGCGCCGGCAGCGCCGGGTTGTCCGGCACCTTGGCCGCGACGGCGGCGAGCGCCGCCTGCTTCTTCGGCAGGTCCTTGGCCTGCGCCTTCAGCGTCGCGAGCTGGGCCTGCAGGCCCAGGTTGCTCTGCTGCTGCGAGGCTGCGTCGTTGCGGAGGTCCGCGGCCGCGCTGCGCTTCGGGGAGACCACGAGGAACCACCCGGCAGCCAGCACCGCGAGCACGCCGACGACCGTCAGCGCGACCCACTGCTTGAGCTTGTCCACGGTCAGCCTCCGGCCTTGTTGTAGCGGTGGGACTGCGCCGTGGGCGTCACGTCCACCGTCGACGAGAAGTTCACGACCGGCCGAGCCCCGATCAGCGCCTCCGTGGAGCTGGAGAAGTACGGGTTGGCGTAGGTCTTGAGCCGGCCGAGCGCCTCGAGCCAGGTGGCCACGTCGTCGTGCGAGAACGCGACGCCCTGGAAGGTGGCGGTGCCGATCGGCGCCACACCGGTGGTCGTGACGGCACCCGGGGCGGCGGCCGTGAGAGCCGGGCCGCCCTGGGTGAAGGACAGGTTGTTGAGCCAGACGTTGCCCGGGATGGCGAGGCTGAGGTCGTTGAGGAGCTGCGAGTACCGCACCTCGTCGCCCATCGCCACGGTGAGCTGCGCCTGCGCCGCGTCGGCCGCGTTGTAGATGGCGGTCACGCCGGCGTAGGAGCTCAGCTGGTGCTGCAGCGCGGTCTGCTGCGTGCGGGCCGCGTCCAGGTCCGACTGCGCCGTCGTCACGCCGTGCGCGGCGGACACGTACAGCCCGCCCACGACGGCCACGGAGGCCAGGACGGCGGCACCCATGCCCAGCTGCACCCGGCGGAAGGCGCGCTTCTGCGCGATCTCCGGCGGGAGCAGGTTCACGCGGGGCAGCGTGGGCTTCCCCATCGCGACGAGCTGGTGCTCGTTGGTCAGGACGGTCACGACTCCACCCCCATGGCAAGTCCGACGGGCACGACGACGAAGGGCTCGACGTACGCGAGCTGCTCCGGGGTCAAGCCGGTCTTCCCGATCTTGAGCGCGGCCATCGGGCGGGCGACCTGCACGGGGAGGCGGGTCGCGGCCGAGAGCCGCTCGGCGAGGCCGGCGAGGCGCGAGCCGCCGCCGGAGAGCAGGACGCGGCCGATGCGGACCGAGCCCGGCTGGGCCATGAAGTAGTCGAGGGAGCCGCGGACCTCCTCGATGAACGCCCCGCCGCTGGCCTCGATGGCGCGCTGCGCGGGGTGCCCGTCGGTCGTCGCGGGCGAGACCGACAGGCCGGTCTGCTGCTTGACGGCCTCGGCCTGGTCGCCGGGGACACCGAGCCGCTCCGACACGGCCGAGGTGATGTCACCGCCGCCGATCGTGAGGATGCGCACGAAGCGCGGCACGCCGCCCTCGTGGACGACGATGTTCGTGACGTTGGCGCCGATGTCGACGAGCGCCTCCGCCTGGAAGCCGTTCAGCGAGCCGGCGTCCGAGGAGACGAGCGAGCGGAGCACCGCGAAGGAGGTGAGGTCCACCATCTCCGGCGTCAGGCCGGCGGCCTCGACGACCTCGAGCGTGCTGCCGACCATCTCGCGGGAGGCCGCGACGAGGAGCACGCGCTGCATGCGGGCGCCGCCGTCGTTGGTGAACTCGCCCAGCGGGTGGAAGTCGAGGATGGCCTCCTCCACCGGCATCGGCAGGACGTCCTGCACCTGGAAGGCGAGCGACTTGCGCAGCTCGGACTCCGGCAGCCACGGGAGGTCGACCTGGCGGACGATGACCCGCTGGTTCGCGACGCCCACCACGACCTTCTTGGTCGTGAACTTGGCCTGCGCCCAGAGCTGCTTGACCGCCTGCGCGACGGCCGCGACGTCGACCACCTCGCCCACGCGGACCGCGCCCTCGGGAAGGGCTACCTGACCGAAGCGCTCCAGCGTTGCCCCGCCCTTGCCGAGCGTGAGCTCGGCGGCGCGCACGCCGGAGGTCCCGATGTCGAGACCGACGACTCTGCTTGCCACAGCCTGTCTCCTCCTGGAACGACCCGTGGGCCGCGAGGTGCCGGTGGTGCAACCGGCTTCAGGAGAGGCTTCGGCCCCCGGGAGCTGGGGCTTGAGTCATTGGGGTGAGAACGCTGAGCCAGACGGCGCAAAGGGCGTTCAGCCGAGTGTCAGCGAGCGGTAGGCATCTGCCAGCTGCGAGCCCACCAGCAGGCCGGTGAGGGCCCCGGCCAGCATGAACGGGCCGAACGGGAGCTTGGACTTGCGGCCGGCCCGCCCGAGGGACATCACGGCGATGCCGACGACGGCGCCGTAGAGGAACCCGAGGAACACCCCGACGACGGCGGCGCCGTACGAGACCCAGCCGAGGTAGGCCCCCACGATCGGGGCCAGCTTCACGTCGCCGAACCCCATGCCGGCCGGGTAGATGAGCGCCAGCAGGAAGTAGAAGCCGAACAGCGCGACGAGGCCGATGACGCCGCGCAGGAGGGCCGACCAGTCGTGGCCGAGCAACGATGCGGCCGCCAGCAGGACCAGGGCCACCGGGTAGGACGGCAGCACGATCGAGTCCGGCAGCCGGCGCACGTCGATGTCGATGAGGGCGAGTGCGACACCGATCGCCCCGAGGTAGAGGTAGGCCGGCAGCGGCCAGTCCAGCCCGATCCGCAGGGTGATGAGCACGAACACGACCGCCGTGCCCGCCTCGACGAGCGGGTAGCGCGCACTGATCGCCGATCGGCAGTCGGCGCAGCGGCCGTGCAGCGCGACCCAGCTCAGAACCGGTACGCGGTGCAAGGCCCGGATGGGGGTGGCACAGGTCG
>DATJGA010000323.1:0-3489 GCA_035495395.1 Mycobacteriales bacterium
GGGGTCCTCCAGGTCGGACCCGCTCGGCTGGCCGACGTGATCTGCTTCGAGGTCGCGTACGACGGGGTGGTGCGCGACGCGGTCCGCGGAGGCGGCAGGCTGGTGGTCGTGCAGACCAACAACGCGACGTTCGGCCACAGCGGCGAGACGTCCCAGCAGCTCGCGATGGGGCGGCTGCGCGCCGTCGAGACCGGGCGCGCGGTCGTGGTGGCCGCCACCAGCGGCGTCTCGGCCGTGATCCAGCCGGACGGCCGCGTCACGGCGCGCTCCCGGGTGTTCACGCGGGACCTGCTCGTGCAGCGGGTGCCGCTGCGCAGCGCGCAGACGCCGGCGACCCGGCTCGGCGCCCTGCCGGAGTACCTGCTGGCGCTCCTCGGACTGGGTGCCGCGGTGGCGGGGGCGCGCCGATGAGCGGCGAGACCGTCCTGGTCGTCATCCCGACGTACAACGAGCGCGAGAACCTCGAGATCGTCGCCACCCGCCTGCACGCGGCGGTCCCGCACGCGGACCTGCTCGTCGTCGACGACAACAGCCCGGACGGCACCGGCGCGCTCGCCGACGCCCTGGCCGAGCGCGAGGACTGGGTGCACGTGCTGCACCGCACCGCCAAGGAGGGCCTGGGGGCGGCCTACCTCGCCGGCTTCGCGTGGGCGCGCGACAAGGGCTACGACGTGGTGGTCGAGATGGACGCGGACGGCTCGCACGCGCCGGAGCAGCTCCCGCGGCTGCTCGCGGCGCTCGAGCACGCGGACCTCGTGCTCGGCAGCCGCTGGGTCGAGGGCGGCGAGGTCCGCAACTGGCCGCGCTCGCGCGAGCTGCTCAGCCGTGGCGGCAACGCCTACACCCGGCTCGTGCTCGGCCTGCCGCTCAAGGACGCCACCGGCGGCTACCGCGCCTACCGGCGCACCGTGCTCGACCCGCTGCTCGACAGCGGCGTCGCCTCGCAGGGGTACTGCTTCCAGGTCGACCTGGCGTGGCAGGTCTGGCAGGCCGGCCACCGCGTCGTGGAGGTCCCCATCACGTTCGTCGAGCGGGAGCGGGGCGAGTCGAAGATGAGCCGCGCGATCGTGGCCGAGGCGCTCTGGCGGGTGACCGTCTGGGGCGTGACCTCGCGCCGGTCCAGGAGGCGCTGATGCCGCTCCTGCTGCTGGTCGTCTTCGTCGTCGTCCCGATCGTGGAGATCTGGGTGATCGTCCAGGTGGGCCAGGCGATCGGGATCGTGCCCACGCTCGTGCTGCTGCTCGCCGACGCGGTGCTCGGCACCTGGCTGTTCCGCCGTGAGGGCCGCCGGGCGTGGGTGGCCCTGCGGGAGGCGATCGCGGCGCACCGGGTGCCGGCCAAGGAGGTCGCCGACGGCGCCCTGGTCGTCCTCGGGGGGGCCTTCCTGCTCACGCCCGGGTTCGTCACGGACGTGGTCGGCGTGCTGTGCCTGCTGCCGCCGACTCGCGCGGTGCTGCGCAGGGCGCTGACCGGGCTCGTCCGAGCCCGGCTGATCGGGCGCTAGGCGCTCTTCTTGCGGGCCTTCGCGTCCGCCTTGAGCTGGGCCTTCACCTTGCCCTGCTCGGCGTGCAGGGCCGCCAGCCGCTCGGCCAGCACCTCCTCGAGCTCGGCCAGGCTGCGCCGCTCCAGGAGCATGTCCCAGTGCGTGCGCGCGGCCTTCACCGGCTTCGACTCCGGCTGCTCGCCGTCGCGGCGCAGCGCGGTCGCGCCGCACACGCGGCACTCCCAGGACGCCGGCAGCTCGGCCTCGGCAGCGAAGGGGACCGTCGTGGCGTGGCCGTGCTCGCAGTCGAACACCACACCGACGCGCGGCGCGAACTCGGTGTGCTTGTCGCTCTCGTAGCTCACCGCACCGAGTCGGCTGCCGCGCAGCACGCGCTCACTCATCTGGTCCTCCGCAGTTTCCTCGTGCAGTCCAACGACCGGAGCACGTGAAGGATTCCCTCCACCACTGCTTCGACGCCTGAGGGCGGTTGGACCGTTCCTCAGGTTCTTGCCCGTTCCTGCCGAGTCCTCACAAGTCACAGCAGTCCCGTCTGCCCCAGGAGGACCCGTGCGCCCCTCTCGTCGCCTGCGCGTGCTCGGCGCCCTCGCCGTGTGCGCCGGGCTGGCGTCCACGTCCCTGGCCGCGCGCAGCGGCGCCGCCCCGGACCCGGCCGCCGCGGTGGTGGCCGCCGTGCGGGCGCAGCTGGGGGACGGCTACGCCTGGGGCGCGACGGGACCGGACGCGTGGGACTGCTCGGGCCTGGTGTGGACCGCCTGGCGCTCGGTCGGCCACGTGACCGGTCTGCCGCGGGTCTCGCGCGACCAGCAGGCCTGGGCGGTGCCCATCCCGGTCGAGCAGGCCCAGCCCGGCGACCTCGTCTTCTTCGGCGACCCCGTCACCCACGTGGGCCTGGTCACCCGCCGTACCGGCACCAGCGTCACCATGATCGACGCCGCCTCCTCCCGGCACGCCGTGGTCGAGCGCGCCGTCTGGACCACGGGCGTGGTCCGCTACGGCCGCGTGCCGCGGCCCGGCATGCCGCCGGTGGCGCCGTGGACGCCCGCCCCCGTCCTGGTTCCCGCAGCGCCCGCGACGGCACCGGTCCTGACGCTCCCGGCGCGCACGCAGACGACGCCGAGCAGCGCCGTCGCCCTCGCCGCAGCCGCGGCGGCGCGGCGCGCGGTGGGCGCGCCGAACCCGGGTGATGCCCTGTTCCTCCAGCGGCTCTGGCGCGCGGCGGGCGGCCCCGTCGTCCCCGCGACCAGGAGCGCGCTGGTCGCGGCCGGCCGGAGCGTGCCGCTGGCCCAGGCCCGGGTCGGCGACATCGTCGTCTACGGGCCGCCGGCGGAGCACGTCGGGCTCTACGTGGGGAACGGCCTGATGGTCGACGCGTCCCGGAAGCTCGGGAAAGTGGTGCTGCGTCCCGTGTGGGCCAGTACGTCCCTCCGGCTCGTGCGACTGCCCGGGGCCTGAGCCTCCAGAACGGGCCGGAACGACCGATACGCTGGGTGGACACCCCGTCACGGTCCGGGTCCACCCCCAGCCCGGCCCCTCGCCCCTTGCAGGAGCCCCCGCATGACCCGTGCGCGCCCCCGTGCCCTCCTCGCGCTCGCCGGCGCGGCCGCCGTGCTGGCCACCGTGGCGCTCACGGCGCCCAGCCCTGCTTCGGCAGCCGGTCCGCAGTCGCTGACGGTGCCCTCCAGGCCGGGGAGGACCGCGGTGACGTGGAACGCGACGGTGCCGTTCGCCAACAACACCGCGGGGATCGCGGTCGACGACCCGATGGGGAGCTGCGACCCCTCCCACCCCGAGCTGAACAGCCAGCACCAGGTCAAGGTCGTCTTCCCGAAGGGGCTGAGCAGCTCCTACGACACCCTCGTGCGCTTCTCCATCCGGTGGAAGGACGACGCGAGCGGCAACGCGACCAACGACATGGCGATGCACCTGTTCGGGCCCGACGGCAAGCTCGTCGCGAGCAGCGACGGCAGCCAGGCCTCCGAGGG
>DATJGA010000324.1:0-6764 GCA_035495395.1 Mycobacteriales bacterium
GTGAGCGTGACTCGTACCTCCGTGCAGTCGGCCGGCGCGATCCAGCCCTGAGCCTCGATGTCTTTCCACGGCGCGTCGTAGCGTTTCGGGCCGATCAGCGAGAACACGTCGCCCTCGCGGCCGTCCTCACGGACCAGGGTCGCGGTCAGCCCGAGACGGCGGCGGGACTGGAGGTCGGCCGTCATCCGGAACACCGGTGCCGGGAGCAGGTGCACCTCGTCGTACACGACGAGCCCCCAGTCGCGCGCACCGAACAGCTCGAGGTGGGCGTACTCGCCCTTCCGGCGGGTCGTCATGATCTGGTAGGTCGCGATGGTGACCGGCTTGATCTCCTTCTTCTCCCCGGAGTACTCGCCGATCTCCTCCTCGGTGAGCGAGGTGCGCTTGATGAGCTCGTCGCGCCACTGCCGTCCGCTGACGGTGTTGGTGACGAGGATCAGCGTCGTGGCGGACGCGCGGGCCATCGCGGCCGCGCCGACGAGGGTCTTGCCCGCGCCGCAGGGCAGGACGACGACGCCCGAGCCGCCGTGCCAGAAGCCGTCGACCGCCAGCTGCTGGTAGTCGCGCAGGTGCCAGTCGTCCTGCTTCAGCTCGATGGCGTGCGCCTCGCCGTCGACGTACCCGGCCAGGTCCTCGGCGGGCCAGCCGACCTTGAGCAGCGCCTGCTTGAGGCGGCCGCGCTCGGACGGGAACGCGATGACGGTCTCCGGGTCGAGCCGCACGCCGAGCATCGGGCTGACCTTCTTCGACCGCACGACCTCCTCGAGCACTGCTCGGTCGGTGGTGCGCAGCACCAGCCCGTGCACCGGGTCCTGCTCCAGCCGCAGCCGGCCGAACCGGTCCATCGTGTCGGCGACGTCGACGAGCAGGGCGTGCGGCACGGCGTACCGGGAGAACTTCACGAGCGCGTCGACGACCTGCTCCGCGTCGTGCCCGGCGGCGCGCGCGTTCCACAGCCCCAGCGGGGTGAGCCGGTAGGTGTGCACGTGCTCCGGGCTGCGCTCGAGCTCGGCGAACGGCGCGATCGCCTGCCGGCACTCGCCGGCCAGCGGGTGGTCGACCTCGAGCAGCAGCGTCTTGTCGCTCTGCACGATCAGCGGTCCGTCACTCACTGCCGACCTCCGCCACTCCGGTGATGCGATGGATGCTGAAGGTGCGCTCCTCCTGGCGGAGGTGGTCGTACGCCACGACGTACCCGCCCTCCACCGACCGCGGCTCGACGACCCGCTGCGTCCGGTGCCCCTGCGCGTCGACGTACCCGAGCCAGACCTGGCTGCGCTCGCGCGCCGCGGCCTGCAGGAACGCCAGGGTGTCGGGCGCGTGCCGCACGGTGACCGGGGCGTGCCGCGCGGCCCGGGCGGCGAGGTCGCCCGCGCGCAGCGCCGCGACCGCCAGGTTCGCCTGCTCGTCGGGCAGCGGCACCGGCTCGCCGTGCCGCACCGGCCGCTGCCGCACCGCGGTACGGCGGGAGTCGGTGTCCGCGACCAGCACCGCCCCGTCGGGCGACTCGGCCATCGGCGCGTGGCCGAGCGACCGGAGCACCTCGAGCACCTGGCTCACCGGGGCGCCGCTGGTGACGACGGTCGGGGCGAGCCGGCGCAGCTTGAGCGGTACGGCGAGCTTGCTGGCCAGGACCTCCGTGAGCAGCGCCTCGTCGTCGCAGCGCAGGTAGGAGGCGCTGGCGCCGACCCGGAGCCGGCCGTGCCGGCGGGCGACGTCGTCGACGAGGTAGGTCAGCGCCTGCGGCACCGGGGTGCGGCTGCGGCTGCGGAACAGCTCGTGCAGGTCGCTCGCGGAGCGCCCCGCGTCGAGCGCCCGCCGTACGGTGCTCTCGGTGACGCGGTAGACGGTCGCGCCGCCCGTGGACTCCACGTCCGCGACGAGGGCGAGGTCGCGGGCGAGCGGGCGCTCGAGCGGACCGGGCGCGACGACCGTGAGGTCGGGCTGGACGAGCACGTGGTCGAGCGGGGCCGGCAGCAGGTCGCGCAGGGCGCGGGCCGCCTCCCGGTCCTCGCCGGCGAGCAGCAGCCGGGCTGCCGTGCTGAGCCCGCCGCGACCGGTGAGGCCCAGGGTCGCTGCCTCGTTGAGCGTCCAGCGGGGGAGCTGCTCGCGCAGCCGCCCGCCGCGCCGCGGCGAGCGCCACACCAGCACCTCGACCACGGTGTCGTCGGTGACGGCGTGCCCCGGCGGCGTCTCGGTCAGCAGCGCGAGCACCCGGCGGCGGTCGTGCGGTGCGGAGGTGCGGTCGATCTCGGCGCTCAGCGCGGTGAGGGCCTTGTCGCGCTCGTCGCGCATCCCGACCAGCGCGGGCAGCCGGGTCATCGCGACCCACGCGCGCACCAGCTGCACCCAGCGGTCCTCGGGCGGCAGCGCGACCCACCGGTCGTAGCCGTGTGTCGGCACCCACTCGGGCTCGACCAGGCTGGGCGAGGCGTCGAGAAGCCCTGCGGCCCAGGCGATCTCGGCGTACAGCGCCGCAGTCGCCTCGGGCACGTCGAGCTCCTTGGCGGTGCGCTTGAGCTCGCGCACGCCGAGCCCGCCGGACTTGAGGACGCCGGGCGGGTTGCTGCCCCACGACTCGAGCAGCCCCTCGACCTTGAGGACGGCCTCGAAGGCGTGGTGGGCGGCGGCCCGGTCGACGCCGTCGACCTTCTTCGTCGTGAGCGGCGGCTGCGCCGCAGGCGGGTGGGTCACCTGGCGCAGCGCCAGCCCGACCTCCCGCGGCAGCTCGACGGTCGAGTCGTCGACCGCGACGAGCAGCCCGTGCGCCAGCAGGTACCGGACCGGGCTGTCCACGGGTGTCGCCTGCTTCGCGCCCTTCACGGTCCCGTACGGCGGGCCGTCCGCGAGCTGCTGCGCGACCGCGCGCACCCCCTCGCCGCCGGCCTCGACGAGCGCCCTGATGCGGTCGGGGTCGGTGAGGACCTTGAGCGGGTCCTCGCCGCCCAGGTGCTCCTCGAGCAGCTGCCGGGGGACCAGCGGCAGCAGCGCCTCGACCGGCCGGCCCAGCCCGGAGCTGCTGGCCAGCACGTCGCGGACGCCGCCGACGACGTTGCCGTCGCCCCAGACCAGGGCGCGGTCCTCGAGCGCGGTGAGGTCGTCGGCGACCGGCTCGTCCAGCGCCATCCGGCTGAGCACGTCGAGCTGGTGCGCGTTCAGCCCCTCCAGGGCGCGCAGGATCGACAGCCGCACCGCCGCCCGCGAGGCCAGCACCCCGAGGTCGTGCGGCACGGGCAGCGCGAGGTCCGGCCGCAGCTGCAGCAGCCGGGCCAGGCGCTCGTCCGGCCACGCGCGCAGCGCGTCAGCGAGGCTGCGCGGCGACTCGTGGGTGGACATCCGACCCACGGTAGTCGCGCCCGTCGAGGACCGCCCCTGCCCGCCGTACCCGCCCCTCCCCGCCCACCACGCTCAGCCTCCGGACCACAACCCCATGATCGGCGGGAGGTGGCGAGTCGGCTGTCCCACGAACGCGGTTGCGGGCGCTCTCTAGGCTGGGCTGCGTGGACCTGGTGGTGGGCTTCGACCTCGACCTCACGCTCGTCGACCCGCGGCCCGGCGCACGGAAGGTCTGGCAGCGCCTCGCCGCGGAGTTCGGCGTACCGATCGACGTCGAGCTTGTCCTGTCACGGATGGGTCCGCCGCTGCAGGAGGAGCTCGCGCACTGGTTCCCCGCCGAGCGGGTCGAGGAGGTGGCGGAGGTCTACCGGGCGCACTCGGCGGACTTCGGCGCGCGCGACGTGTCGGCCATGCCGGGTGCCCGCGCGGCGGTGGACGCGGTGCGACGGCACGGTGGCCGCGTCGTCATCGCCACAGCCAAGAAGGCCGAGCTGGGGGCGACGAACCTCCAGGTTCTCGGCATCGAGGTCGACGCGCTGCACGGCTGGTGCTGGGCGGAGACCAAGGGCGACGCGATGCTGGCCGAGGGCGCGCAGGTCTACGTCGGCGACCACCCGCTCGACGTGCTGGGCGCCCGCCGCGCCGGGGCGGTGAGCGTGGGGGTCCGTACCGGCGGCAGCGAGCCGGTCGAGGCCGACGTCCTGCTCGACGACCTCACCTCCTTCCCGGCCTGGCTCGACGAGTGGGTCCTCGACCAGCGCCTGGCGCGCCTCGACGCGCGGCTGCGCGAGCTGGGGTCGGTGCTCGTCGCGTTCTCGGGGGGAGCGGACAGCGCGTTCCTCCTCGCCGCTGCGGTGCGCGCGCTCGGTCCGGACCGGGTCGTGGCCGCGACCGCGGTGAGCCCGAGCCTGGCGCTCGACGAGCTGCCCGCGGCGCAAGGCTTCACCGCGGCCCTCGGCGTCCGGCACCTGACCCCCGGCACCGACGAGCTCTCGCGCCCCGGGTACGTCGCCAACGGCACCGACCGCTGCTTCCACTGCAAGGCGACGCTGCTCGACACCCTCCGCCCGCTGGCGCAGGCCCACGGGCTGGCGCACGTCGCGACCGGCACCAACGCCGACGACGCCGTCGCGGGGTTCCGCCCCGGCATCGGCGCGGCCGCCGAGCGCGGCGCCGTCACGCCGCTGCTCGACGCCGGCCTCACCAAGGCGCAGGTGCGCGAGGCCAGCCGGCGGTGGGGGCTCGCCACCGCCGACAAGCCCGCCCTCGCCTGCCTCGCCAGCCGGATCGCGTACGGCGTGCAGGTGACCCCGGCGCGGCTGGCCCGGGTCGACCGGCTCGAGTCGGCGCTGCGGGCGCTGCTCCGGCCGACCGACGTACGGGTCCGCGACCTCGGCGGCGGGGCCGCGCGGGTCGAGCTGGACCCCGCGGCGCTGGCGCGCTGGGACGGCACAGCCGAGGCGGCGGTGCGGCAGGAGTTCGGGCAGGTCGAGGTCTGCGAGTTCCGGTCCGGCTCGATGAACGAGGTCCTGCTCGCAGGCGCCACGGACGAGGGTCGTTAGCCTGAGCGGCAGGACAACAGACGAGGACGTGCGACGTGCCCACCGGCAAGGTGAAGTTCTACGACAGGGACAAGGGCTTCGGCTTCGCGACCCGTGACGACGGCGGGGACGTCTTCGTGCCGAAGACGGCGCTCCCCGCGGGCGTCGAGGAGCTCAAGGCCGGCATGCGCATCGAGTTCGGCGTCGCCGCCGGCAAGAAGGGCGAGCAGGCGCTGTCGGTGACCGTCCTCGACGCGCCGCCCAGCCTGGCCGCGGCCCGCCGTCCCGCCGAGGACCTGCAGGTCATGGTCGAGGACACCATCAAGCTCATCGAGCTGAAGGTCCAGCCCGCGCTGCGCCGCGGCAAGCACCCCGACCGCGAGACCGGCCGCAAGGTCGCGCAGATCCTGCGCGCCATCGCCGACGAGCTCGACGCCTAGCGCAGGGGGCCGGCCAGCGGGGGCAGCAGGCCCTCGGCCGCGGCCCGGCCGAGCAGCGCCTCGACCGCGGCGTACCCGTCCTCGCCGAGGTCCCGGGTGAACTCGTTGACGTAGAGCGCGATGTGCTGCCGGCACACGTCCGGGTCCATCTCCTGCGAGTGCTCGGCGACGAACGCCGCGCTCGCGTCCGGCGCGGCCCAGGCGTGCTCCACCGAGGCCCGCACCGTCTCGGCCAGCGCTGCGGTGTCGAGCGAGCGGCGCGCCACGATCGCCCCCAGCGGGATCGGCAGCCCGGTCTCCCGCTCCCACCACTCGCCCAGGTCCTGCAGGCAGACCAGCCCGTACGACGGGTAGGTGAACCGCGACTCGTGGATGACCAGACCGGCGTCGACCGCGCCGTCGCGGACGGCCGGCATGATCTGCTCGAACGGCATCACCTCGACGCGGAACCCCTTGCGCCAGAGGCGGAGCAGCAGGTACGCCGTCGTCTGCTCCCCCGGTACGGCGATCACCGCGCCCTCGAGCGACTGGTCGGGGGTGCGGGCGAGGACCAGCGGCCCGACGCCGTGCCCGAGCGCGCCGCCGCACGGCAGCAGCGCGTAGTCGTCCAGCAGGGTCGGCAGCGCGGCGTACGAGACCTTGACGACGTCGTACGAGCGCGCGGTGCGGTTGCAGACGTCGATGTCGGCGAAGGCGACGTCGACGGCCGGGCCGGCCACCTGCCCGTGCACCCATGCCGAGAAGACGAAGGTGTCGTTCGGGCACGGCGAGATCGCCAGGCTCAGGACCACGGGTCCACCAGGAGCTGGGCCCCGACCCGGGCGAGGGCGTCGAAGGCGGCCGGGATGTCCCACGAGGACGGGTCGCGGTCGCCGATGAGGTTGCTCACGGTGCGGACCTCGAGCACCGGCACCCCGTGCGGGGTCGCCGCGGCGAGCACCCCCCAGCCCTCCATCGCCTCGCCGACCGCGCCGTGCCGCGCGGCCAGCTCGTCGGCGCGGGCCCGCGTGCCGGTGACGGTCGAGACGGTGATGAGCGGCCCGGTCACGGCGTCCCCGAGGCGGGACAGCGCGACGCCGAGCAGGTCCGGGTCCACGGGCACCGTGTCGTCCTGCCAGCCGAGCGCGCCGAGGCCGAGGAAGCCCGTGGGGGAGTCCGCGCCGAGGTCGGCCGCCACCAGCTCGGTGGCGACGAGGACGTCCCCGACCGATGCGGTGCCCCGGAAGGCGCCGGCGATGCCGAGGGAGAGCGCGACGCCGTACCCGCCGAGCGCGAGCGCGGTGGCGGTGGCGGCTGCCGCGGCCGCCGGGCCGATCCCGCAGACGAGCACGTCGGCCGCGGGGGTGCGGCACCCGCCGTACGGGCCGAGGGGGAGCGGTGCCGCCTCGACCTCGCGGAGCAGCGCGTTGCGCTCCTGCTCCGTCGCGACGACCGCGAGCGCTCTCAT
>DATJGA010000325.1:0-3829 GCA_035495395.1 Mycobacteriales bacterium
CGAGCCCGACGACGGCGATCGGCAGCGAGCCGACCAGCACGGCCAGGGCGAAGCGGAAGTCGTCGGTGGCCCGGCGGGTGCTGCTCACGACGCCGCCCAGGAACGACCCGGCCAGCGCCACGATGTCGCGCAGGAAGTAGAGGACGGCAGCGGCGATCGCGCCGGTCTGGATGACCGCCGTGAAGCCGATGAGCGCGTCCTTCTGCTGCTGCGTGTCGGTGGGCAGGCCCATGAGGTGCTCGGCGACGAGCAGGTGCCCGGTGCTGGAGACGGGGAGGAACTCGGTGAGCCCCTCGACCACGCCCAGCACGATCGCCTGCCCGGTGTTCACCCTCGCTCCTTCGCGCGACGGACCGCGACCGCGGCTGCCAGGACGAGACGGTAGGCCACGCTCGCCGCGACGACCGTGCGCGCCGACGGGACGCGCCGAGCCGTCGCGTACGCCGTACCCGCGGCCAGGGCGGTCGGCACCAGGGGCGGACGCGCCCTCCCCCGTACGGCGGTCAGCCCGGCGGCGCCCACGGTGACCGGGATCGACATGAGCAGCGAGGTGCGCAGCGCCTGCTCGCGGTCGACGCCGCGGGCGCGGAGGGCGGTCAGCGTCACGCCCGTGCGGGACACCCCGGGGGCGAGCGCCGCCACCTGCGCGAGCGAGGCGGCGGTGACGTCCCGCGAGGTGACGTGTGCCGGGCGGTCCCGCTGGCCGGAGTCGCCCTGGCGGTCGGCGACCCACAGGGCCGCGGCGGAGGCGGCCATGAGCGCCGCGGTACGGCGGGGCCCGCCGAGCCGGCGCTCCACGACGTCCTGGAGCAGCAGGCCCGCGACCGCCGCCGGTGCTGCGGACAGCGCGAGCCTTCGCGCCTCGGCGGGGCGCAGCGACGTCAGGTCGTCGCGCAGCGCGAGCGCGAGCCCGGCGGTCGAGCCGGCGTGCAGCCCTGCGGCGAACCGGGTGCGGTCGGCGGGGGGCTCCCAGCCGGCGAGCCAGGGCAGCAGCGCGAGCTGCGCCGACGAGGACACCGGGAAGACCTCCGCGGCGCCCTGGACGACGCCGAGGACGGCGGCCTGCCAGCCCCTCAGCTCGCGACGCCCGCGCGCTCGAGCGCCTCGACCGCCGTGCGCAGGCCGGCCTTGCGCTCCTCGAGGGTGGCGGCGACCGGCGTGATGATGAGGCTGGTGACCCCGGCCGCGGCCAGCGCCTGCATCTGGTCGGCGACGCTCTCCTTCGACCCGATGAGCGTGGTGCGCTCGATGAACTCGTGCGGCACCGCGGCGGCTGCCTCGTCGTACTTCTTGGCGAGGTAGAGGTCCTGGACCTTCGCGGCCTCCTCCTCGTACCCCATCCGGCAGGCGAGCTGGTTGTAGAAGTTCTTGTCGCGGCTGCCCATGCCCCCGATGTAGAGCGCGTGGTACCAGCGGATCTGGTCGGCGCAGGCCTTCGGGTCGTCGCCGAGGACGAGCGGGATGCTCGGCGCGACGTCGAAGCCCTCGAGGGTCTTGCCGACCTTCGCGCGGCCGGCCTCGACCTGGGTGAGCTGCTCCTTGCCGAACTCGGGGCTGAAGAAGATGCCCAGCCAGCCGTCGAACAGCTCCCCCGCCAGCTCGAGGTTCTTGGGGCCGACGGCAGCGAGGTACATCGGGATGCGCTCGCGCACCGGGTGCACGGTCAGCTGCAGCGCCTTGCCCGGTCCGTCCGGCAGCGGCAGGACGTAGTGCTGCCCCTGGTAGGACACGCGCTCGCGGCGCAGCGCCATCTTCACGATGTCCGAGTACTCGCGGGTGCGGGCCAACGGCTTGTCGAACTTCGCGCCGTACCAGCCCTCGGAGACCTGCGGGCCGCTGACGCCGAGGCCGAGCCGGAAGCGCCCGCCGCTGAGGGTGTCGAGGGTCGCGGCGGTCATCGCGGCGGAAGCCGGTGTGCGGGCCGGGATCTGGAAGATGGCCGAGCCGACGTGGATGCTCTTCGTCTGCGCGGCGACCCACGCGAGCACGGTCGGCGCGTCCGAGCCGTAGGCCTCGGCGACCCAGCAGGAGTCGTAGCCGAGGGTGTCGGCCTCCTGCGCCAGCGCGAGGTTGTCGGCGTCGTTCCCGGCGCCCCAGTAGCCCATGTTGAGTCCCAGTCGCATGGCCGAAAGGTAGCCTCCGCGCCGTGAAGCACCGGCACCTGGGGCGCAGCGGCCTCGTCGTCTCCCGTCTCGCCCTCGGCACCATGACGTGGGGCGGTGACACCGACGAGGACGACGCCGCGACGCAGCTCATCGCGTTCCACGAGGCGGGCGGGACGCTGGTCGACACCGCCGACGTCTACGTGCAGGGCGAGAGCGAGCGGGTGCTCGGCCGGCTGCTGAAGGACGTCGTGCCGCGCGAGGAGCTGCTCGTCGCCACCAAGGCGCACGGCAAGACCGGCCCGAACCCGATGAACCGCGGGACCTCCCGCGGGCACGTGCTGTCGGCGCTCGACGCGTCGCTCAAGCGGCTGCAGACCGACTACGTCGACCTGTGGCAGCTGCACTCCTGGGACGCGTACACGCCCTGGGAGGAGGCGATGTCGGCGCTCGACACCGCGGTCGCGTCCGGCCGGGTCCGGTACGCCGGGGTCTCCAACTACGGGGGCTGGCAGCAGGGCGCGTGCGCGGCCTGGCAGCGGGCGGTGCCGGGGCGCGCCCCGCTGGTGTCGAACCAGGTGGAGTACTCGCTGCTGCAGCGCGGGGTGGAGCGCGAGGTCGTGCCGGCGGCGCTGGAGCAGGGCATCGGCCTGCTCCCCTGGTCGCCGCTCGGCCGTGGCGTGCTGACCGGCAAGTACCGGCACGGCTCCCCCGCCGACAGCCGGGGCAGCGCCCAGCGCTGGTCGGCCTTCATCGAGCCCTACCTGGACGACCGGTCCACCTCCGTCGTCGACGCCCTGCTCACCGCGGCCGACGGCCTCGGGGTCTCCCCCGTGTCGGTCGCGCTGGCCTGGGTCCGCGACCGACCCGGCGTGGTCGCCCCGATCGTCGGGGCCCGTACGGCGGCGCAGCTGCAGGCGTCCCTCGCGGCCGAGGAGGTCGTGCTCCCCGAGGTGGTGCGGCAGGCGCTGGACGACGTCAGCGCGCCTGCTGTGGGCTATCCCGAGCGCGTGGCACTCTGGAGCTCGGACGACGTCGAGCGCTGACGGGAGGACCACGGGTGGCCGAGTGGGAGTACCGGGCGGTGCACCTGCCCGTCGGTGTCACCGCCCGTCATGCCCGTGAGGTGCTCGGCATCCACGCCGAGTTCGGCGGCTGGGAGCTCGCCCGGCACGCGGTCTGGCCCGACGGCCGGCGCAAGGTGACGATCCGCCGCCGGGTGCGCTCGGCGGAGGAGTCGGCCGCCTAGCAGGCGTCCAGGAAGCGGTCGAGCACGCGCGTCCCGAAGTCGAGCGCGTCCAGCGGCACCCGCTCGTCGACGCCGTGGAACATGCCTGCGAAGTCGAGGTCGGGCGGCAGCCGCAGCGGCGAGAAGCCGAAGCAGCGGATGCCCAGCCGGCTGAAGCTCTTGGCGTCCGTGCCCCCGGACAGCGTGTACGGGACCGGCCGCGCACCCGGGTCCTCGGCCTTCAGCGCGCCGCACATCGCGTCGACGAGCGCGCCCTCGAAGTCGGTCTCCACCGCGATGTCGTAGTGGACGTACTCCCGGGTGATGCCCTCCCCCAGCACGGCGTCGACCTCGCGCTCCCACTCGTCCTCGAAGCCGGGCAGGAACCGGCCGTCGACCATCGCGTGCGCCTGGCCGGGGATGACGTTGTGCTTGTAGCCGGCGTCGAGCATGGTCGGGTTCGCGGTGTTGCGCAGCGTCGCCCCGATGATCCGGGCCA
>DATJGA010000326.1:0-4013 GCA_035495395.1 Mycobacteriales bacterium
GTCCTTCACCACCCGGGTTCGGGAGGTGCTCATGAGAGTGGTCATCCGGCCCTCCGTCGCGCCGAGCGGATGACGACGCCGCGCGCCGCCGCGTTGACGACGAAGGTGATGACGAACAGCACCAGGCCGGTCGCGAGGAGGGCGCCGCGGCCGGCGGACGTGTACTCGCTGAACTTGGTGGCGATGTTCGCGGCGATCGTGTTCCCGCCCGGTCCGAGGATGCGTGCGGTGATCTCCGTGTTGGTGCCGAGCACCAGGGCCACGGCGATCGTCTCGCCGAGGGCCCGGCCGAGCCCGAGCATGACCGCGCTGGTGATGCCGGGCCAGCTCGGGGGCAGGACGGCGGTGCGCACCGCCTCCCAGCGGGTGGCCCCGAGCGCGAGCGCGCCCTCGACCTGCGCGGTCGGCACCTGCAGCAGCACCTCGCGGGCGAGCGCCGCGACGATCGGCAGAACCATGATCGCCAGCACGATGCTCGCGAGCAGGATCGACTTGCTGTAGCGGCCGCCCGTGTCGCCGAAGAGCGGGAACCACCCGAGGTGGTCGTGCAGGGCGGCGTTGAAGCCCTGCAGGTGCCGGTTCAGGTACGCCACGCCCCAGAGCCCGTAGACGACCGAGGGCACCGCGGCGAGCAGGTCGACCGTGCCGCCGAGCAGCCCGGCCAGCCGTCGTGGTGCGAACTGGGTGACGAAGATCGCGACCCCGAGCGCGACCGGTACGGCGAGCAGCATCGCCACCACGCTGGTGAGGACCGTCCCGAAGGCCAGCACCGCGATCCCGAACGTCGGGCGGTCGGCCTCGGGGAGGAACGTCTTCGTGGTGAGGAAGCTCGTCGTGTCGTCGCGCAACGAGGGCAGCGCCTGCACGACGAGGAACGCCCCGATGGCCACGATGACGAGGACGAGGAACGCCCCGGAGGCCCCGGTCAGGGCGAAGAAGACGCGGTCGCCGCGGGCGCGCGACTCACCGCCGACGCCGGACGGCGCCGGCTCCCTCGCCTCGGTCGGTGCGGTCATGCGGTGCTCTCTCTCCGGTCAGCGTGCTGCCGCGGGCCCCACCCGGAGGTGAGGCCCGCGGCGGCGGGGAAGCGGTGGGGTGTCAGCTGAGCGCCGTCACGGCGGTCGCGACCTGGCCGGCGAGGCTGTCGGGGAGCGGCGCGTAGCCCGCGTCCTCCGCCGACTTCTGGCCGTCACCCACGGCGTAGGCGAGGAAGGACTTCAGGAGCTTCGCCTTCGCGGCGTCCTTGCCCTTGCTGCAGACGATCTCGTAGGAGACCGCCGTGATCGGGTAGGCGTCGCCCTTCACGGCCGTGAAGTCGATCTTCACCTTGATGTCCTGGCCCGTGACGTCGGTCGTGGCACCCGCCAGTGCCTCGCTGACCGGGCCGCTGTCGAGCTCGGCGTACTCCCCGGCGGAGTTCTGGACCTTGGCCGCCGCGAGGGCGGTGCTGCCGTCGACGTAGGACTTCTCGACGTAGGTGATGCCGCCCTCGGCGGCGGCGACGGCCTGGCTCACGCCGTCCGAGCCCTTGGCGCCCTGGACGCCGGCCGGCCACGAGAGCTCCTTGTCCGCGCCGAGCTTCCAGTCGGCGGCCGCGGTCGCGGCGAGGAAGGACGAGAACACCTTCGTCGTGCCGGAGGAGTCGTCACGGTGCACCGCGGTGATGGCCGTGCTCGGCAGGGTCACGCCCGGGTTGTCGGCCTTGACCGCGGCGTCGTCCCACGTCTTCACGGTCCCCTGGAAGATGCCGGCGAGCGTGTTGGGCGACAGCTGCAGGTCCTTCACCGACGGCAGGTTGTAGGCGACGGCGATGCCGCCCGCGGTGACCGGGAGGTGCACGGCCGGGCTGCCGCACGTGGCGTCCGCGGCGCTCTGCTCGTCCGGCTTCATCGTCGAGTCGGACCCGGCGAAGTCGATGGTGCCCTCGCCCAGCTGCTTGATCCCGGCACCGGACCCGATGCCCTGGTAGTCGAGGGTGGCTCCGCTGCAGGCGTCGCCGTACGACTTGATCCACTCGGACACGATGTTCTTCTGGAACGTCGAGCCGGCGCCCTTGAGGTCGCCGGTGGCGCAGTCGATCGTCGACGCGGTGGTGGTGGAGCCGTTGTTGTCGCTGCCGCAGGCGGTGAGGGACAGCGCCCCCACGACGACCACAGCGGCGAGCGAGGCGGTGCGCGAGACCTTCACGAGGTCGTGTCCTCCGTCTGTCGGGCCCGGGGCCTCCCCGGGTCGTCGCCGACGCTAGGGACGGAAGGTGGACACCCACCCAGCCGAAGGTGAACGGCGGGTGAACGCCTGCCGACGGTCGCTCAGCCGGCGGACAGGCCGGTGCAGTCGCGCAGCGCCGCGATGCGCTCCCGGGCTGCCTGCGCTGCGGCGCCCGTGACGAGGTGCACCCGACCGCCGCCGACGCGCACGGGGTGGTGCGCGGCCCGCACGACGTGCCGACCGCGCACCGTGAGGGTGAGCACCTCCGACTGCGAGGTCGGGCCGCTGCCGCCCGCGTAGAACAGGAAGTTGCCGAGCCCGTACCCGACGTACGCCGAGCCGAGCCGGCCGTCGCCGAGCAGCACGTGCGCGTGCGAGCCGACGACGACGTCCGCGCCGGCGTCCACGAGCGCGTGCGCCAGCGCCTGCTGCGAGGCGGTGGGGCAGGCCTGCATCTCGGTGCCCCAGTGCAGGTAGACGACGACGGTGTCGGCGTGCGCCCGCGCGTTGCGCACGGCGGTCAGCAGCCGGTCGAGCCGGTAGGCGCTGGCCAGCCCGGGGCGGTGCGGCCCGGCGGTCCAGGCGGCCGCGACGCTGGTGTCGAGCACGTGCGTCGCGCCCAGCACCGCGACCCGCCAGCCCTTGACCGTGGCCAGGTACGGCGTGAACGCGGCGGTGTCGTCCTCGCCGGCGCCGACGAGCCCGCGGAAGCGCGCGCTGCGGGCTGCGGCCAGGGTGTCGGCGAGGCCCACCTGCCCGTAGTCCATGCCGTGGTTGTTCGCGAGGGTCGCGACGTCGACCCCGGCCGACATCAGCGCGGGGAAGACCCCTGCGGGAGCGCGGAAGACGTACTGCTTGTCGGCGGCCGTCCCGCGGTCGGTGACCGCCGTCTCGAGGTTCACGACCGCGAGGTCGGCACCGCTCAAGAGTGGGCCGACGTCGCCGAACAGCGGGTCGCCCGCGTCGAGCAGGCCGTCGCGGCCGAACCGCTGCCGGATGGCGCCCATGACGTGGACGTCCCCGGCGAAGGCCAGCGTGATCGTCCCCCGCGGCGCGGGGGTCGGGGACGGCGTGGCGGCTCCGCCGAGGGAGGGCGTCGGCGTCGGCGCGGGCGGGGGGGCCGCCTGCGTCGTGGAGCACGCGGCGGCAGCAGCGAGCAGCAGCGCTGCAGCGGCCGTCCGGCGTCCCCCCACCGGACCAGGGTAGGTCAGCGCTCGAGCTTGTAGCCCAGGCCGCGCACGGTGAGCAGGTGCTGCGGGTGCGCCGGGTCCGGCTCGATCTTCGTGCGCAGCCGCTTCACGTGGACGTCCAGCGTCTTGGTGTCGCCGACGTAGTCGCTGCCCCAGACCCGGTCGATGAGCTGGGCCCGGGTGAGCACCCGACCGGCGTTGCGCAGCAGCAGCTCGAGCAGGTCGAACTCCTTGAGCGGCAGCTGCACCGCCGTACCGCCGACCGTGACGAGGTGCCGGTCGACGTCCATCCGCACCGGCCCGGCCTCGAGCGCGGCGCTGTCGTCCTCGGTCGCGGGCGACTGCCGGCGCAGCACCGCGCGGATGCGGGCCACGAGCTCGCGGTGGCTGAACGGCTTGGTGACGTAGTCGTCGGCGCCGAGCTCGAGGCCGACGACCTTGTCGACCTCGGAGTCGCGCGCCG
The DNA here is from genome assembly GCA_035495395.1 of Mycobacteriales bacterium. GTDB lineage: Bacteria > Actinomycetota > Actinomycetes > Mycobacteriales > SCTD01 > RYN-111. The sequence goes on from DATJGA010000326.1 coordinate 3,862, forward strand.
TCAGCATGATGACCGGTACGGCGGAGCGGGTGCGCAGCTCGCGGCACACCTCGGTGCCGGACAGCCCCGGCAGCATGAGGTCGAGCAGCACCAGGTCGGCGCCGTCGCGGTCGAACGCCTGCAGGCCCGCGGGCCCGTCGGTGGCGACGGCG
>DATJGA010000327.1:0-2249 GCA_035495395.1 Mycobacteriales bacterium
GCTTGTCGTCGTACTCGAAGACGGTCATGTTGCGGCCGATCTCGCCCAGACCGCCCAGCGCGACGACGCGCAGGCCGCCCGGCGGGAGCGGCGGCGGGGGGCCGAGCTCGGGGTGCGGGTGGCTCACCGTGACATCGTTCCCTGCGGCGCTCGCCGCCGTGCAACGGGGGTCGCCGCTCCGTCGCGGCAGCTCGCTTCTCCGGTCACGGAAGCACCCCGGCAGCCTTCAGGTCGAGCGCGAGCTGTTCGCGCTCCTCAGGCGTCGCCGGGACGAGCGGCAGGCGCACGCCGCCCACCGGGAAGCCGAGCAGCTCCAGCGCGGCCTTGACGAGGATCGTGCCGGGTGCGCGGAAGATGCCCGAGTAGATCGGCAGCAGCGCGGAGTGCAGCGCGCGCGCCTTCGCGAGGTCGCCCGCGAAGAACGCCTCGATGAGCTGCTGGGTCCGGGCGGCGACGAGGTGGGTGCTGGTGCCGACCACCCCCACTCCCCCGATGGCGAGCAGCGGCAGCGTCCAGGCGTCGTCGCCGGAGTAGTACGCGATGTCGGAGCGGGACAGCACCCACGAGCTGGCCTCGAGGTCGTGCTTGGCGTCCTTCATCGCGACGACCCGCTCGTGCTCGGCCAGGCGCACGATGGTGTCGGTCGTCATGGCGATCCCGGCCCGACCGGGGATGTCGTAGAGCATGACCGGCAGGTCGGTGGACTCGACCACCGCGGTGACGTGCGCGATGACGCCCGCCTGCGGCGGCTTGCTGTAGTACGGCGTGACCAGCAGCAGCCCGTCCGCCCCGGCCTTCGCCGCGTCCTGCGCCATCCCGATCGCGTGGGTGGTGTCGTTGCTGCCCGCACCCGCGACCACGTGGGCCCGGTCGCCGACGGCCTCGACGACCGCGCGCAGCAGGTCGGCCTTCTCCTGGCGGTGCGTCGTCGGGGCCTCCCCCGTCGTACCGCTGACGACCAGCCCGTCGTTGCCGTCGTCGACGAGCCGGGTGGCGAGCTCGGCCGCGCGCTTGAGGTCGACCGAGCCGTCCGCGGCGAAGGGCGTGACCATCGCGGTCAGGACGCGGCCGAAGGGTGCGGTCATGGACCGCAGGCTACCGGCCGGACGCGTGACGACGGCCCGACGTGGCAGCCGACCGGCGCAGGTTGGCGGCTATCCCTCGGCGACGAGGGGGGAGGAGGCCACCTCGGTGCCGTCGGGCAGCGCGGAGATGGTGAAGTCGGCGAAGACGTTCGGGGCGACCCGCTGCAGCTCGCGCAGCATCGCGATCGCGAGCTCGCGGATCTCCACGTCGGCGTGCTCGGAGGCGCGCATCGCCACGAAGTGCCGCATGGCGCGGTAGTTGCCGGTCACGACGATGCGGGTCTCGGTCGCGTTCGGGAGCACCGTGCGCGCGGCCTGCCGCGCCTGCTTGCGCCGGGCGGTGACGTTCTCGACGTCGGCGAACTTCTTCTCGAGCCCCTCGAGCAGCTTGGTGTAGCTCTCCAGGGCGGCCTCGCCGGCCTGGAGGAACAGCGCGTGCAGCTCGGGGTCCTCGGCGATGACGGCCGGCTCGACCATCGCGGCGTCCCGCTCGGGCACGTACCGCTGCGACAGCTGGCTGTACGAGAAGTGCCGGTGCCGGATGAGCTCGTGCGTGAGCGACCGGGAGACTCCGGTGAGGTAGAAGCTCACCGAGCCGTGCTCGAGCACCGACAGGTGGCCGACCTCGAGGATGTGCCGCAGGTACCCCTCGTTCGTCGCCGTCGAGGGGTTCGGCTTCGACCACGACTGGTAGCAGGCCCGGCCGGCGAACTCGGCGAGCGCCTGGCCGCCGTCGACGTCGGTCTCCCAGGGCACGTCCACCGGCGGCTCGAAGTGCGTGTAACCGATGACCTGGACCTTGAGCGGGGCGAGCTCGACCACGAGAGGGTTCTCCGTACGGCGGAAAGCGGGCCGCGGGAAGGGAAGGGCGGCACCGGCGAGTCTAGGTGAGGCCGTCCTTGATCACGGGCAGCCGCGCCGAGGCCTCACCCTGGACGAGGCGCTCGCAGCTCCGCCCGCAGCTCGCGGGCGAGGTCGCCGCGGTCCTCCACGACCACCTCCCCCAGGCCCTGCCAGGTCGCGGCCCGGCGCAGCTCGAGGGCGAGGGCCTCCGCCGTACGGCCGGGCACCGCGCCGGGCTCCACCCACGCCGCAGCGACCCGCAGGACGCCGGCCTTCCGGTCGGCCTTGAGGTCCACGCGCGCGGTGATCTCCCCGTCGTGG